>JBLMWR010000554.1:0-11230 GCA_050257335.1 Deltaproteobacteria bacterium
GGGGAAGTCTCACGAACCGGGCAGGTGGCTCGCCACGGCGCCGCGCGTGGCCGGTCCCGAGGGTATGACGCTTTCCGACTGGCCGGTCTTTTTCGGAACGCCGCGCCGCACCGGAGTGGCCACCGGGGGAGAACCCCTGCTGCTCCCGCGCTGGCGGCTGGCGGCGACCGACAGTCATCCCGTCCAGGCGCAGATCGAACATTTGATTGAGGATCTGGCTGACCAGGGAAGCCCTGCGCTGCCGATGCTGTTTCCCACGATGGTCGGTGGGAAAGTGGTGTTCCGGACGCTGCACGGCGTGCAGGTGGTCGATGCCGCCACCGGCCGGCCGCTGTGGCAGACCGACGAAGCCCAGCCGCTCGAGCGGCTGATCGCCGGAACGAACGGCCAGTTCGAGGCCAATCTGAACGGCGGGTTCTTTCCGGGCATGGCCATGGGGGCGCGCGGATTCCGGATCTGGAACAACGGGGTGTATTACAACGCTCAGGCGGGCGAATACAGCCCGCTGGCCAACCTGCTGTACCGCAACGCGAATTTCGGCATCATCAGCAGCGACGGGCAGCAGTTGTTCGTGGTCGACGACCCGATGTTCTTGACGAACCGCCAGCCCGGCAATCCGTACGGCTTCGAAGGGGCCGGCAACGTCGCCAGCGCTCCCGGCCGACTGACTTCGTACGACCTCGAAACCGGCCGCCCGCTGTGGGAGGTGGGAGGGCCGGCCAACGGCGAGCCGTTCGATCTGCCCCTGGCCGGCTATTTCTTCTTCGGGGCCCCCGTCGCTGACGGGGGCGATTTATTCGTGATTGGCGAGTCGACAGCGGGGGACACGAGCGGTCAGATACGGCTGATCTGCCTCGATCCGCATTCCGGCGAGAAGAAATGGACTCAGCTCATCGCCGCTTCGGAAGTGGCGATCGAAAAGGACACCGGTCGGCGGTGGTGGACAGCCCAGGTCGCCTCGGGGGACGGCATCCTGGTGTGCCCCACCACGGCAGGCTGGCTTGTGGCCGTCGATCGCGTGACGCATTCGCTGTTATGGGGGTATCGATCGCCGGTGCAGGGGCAGCGCCCTGCGAACGGGTTCGGCGACAACGAAGCCATGCAGATGGTCCAGCAGACGGCGCTGGGAGGCGCGTGGAGCTGCGCCCCGCCGATCATCGCCGACGGCCGCATCGTGTATACCCCCGCGGACGCGCAAGTCCTCGTCTGCCTCGACGAATACACCGGCAAGGAACTGTGGAACAAGCCCCGGGGGAACGCACTGTATCTCGCGGGCGTATTTAACAGTCAGGTGGTGGTGGTCGGCCGTGACGCCGTCACCGCCTACCACCTCGAAAATGGCACCCAGGCCTGGACGAGCGCGGTCTCTCTCCCCTCCGGACGGGGCGTTGCCGTCGCCGAGCGGCTGTATTTGCCGCTCGCCTCGGGTGAAGTGTGGAGCATCGACCTGAAGACCGGAGCGATCGGCGACAGGTGGAACCTTCCCAGCCACGTTTCCTCGATCGGCAATCTGGCCATGTACCGCGGGATGCTGCTGTCTCTGGACGCCTCTGGTCTGACGGCGTTCGAGCAGCGCGATGCGGTTCAAGGGGAGATCGCCGCCCGCAAGCAGAACAATCCGCGCGATCCCTGGTCGCTGATCCGCCAGGCCGAGATCAGCGTCCTGTCGCGAAATCTTCCGGAGGCGCTCGCGTCACTCCGCCAGGTGCCGCGCGACGCGATTCCCGATGACCTGCGCGAAACCTTCCGGGGGCTGCTGATCCGGGTGCTGACCGGGACGATCCGCACCGATTTCTCGCGGCCCCAGACCGACGCCGACCTGAGCGACCTCGCGGCGGTCGTCAAGACGGCGGACGAAAGGCAGCAATTGAAGCGGTTGCGGGTCGAGCTGTCCGTCGCCCGTTCCGAGTACGAACAGGCCTTCGATGCCTGCCTCGCTCTGGCCGAAGATTCCCCGGTGCTCATTCCCCGCGACGAAAACCCGGGCGTGCGGGTCCGCAGCGACCTGTGGGTTGCGGGGAAGCTCGAAGACCTGCGGCAGTCGGTGCCGCAGCCGGCGCGGGAAGCGCTTGACCGGCGGATCGCCGCCCTGCGCCGCGATGCCGAAACTTCCGACGCCGCACGGCTGCGATTCATTACCCTGTTTCGCAATCATCCCGACGCGGTAGCGTTGTGCAGGCAACTGGCCGAATCGTACGCCGGCCGCGGTGAGTTTCTTCTCGCGGAACACCTGCTTCTCAAGCTGGCCCGCAGTGAAGCGCCGGAAGTGGCCGCCGAGGCCGTTGAGCGTCTGGCCCGGCTGATGCTCGAGTTCAAACTGCCTGCCGATGCAGCGTATTATTATCACGAGCTGGAACACCGCTTCGCGACGGTTCCCGTCCGGGATGGGCAGACCGGCGCGCGGCTGGTCCAGGCGCTGCGCGACGAGGGGAAATTCCCCGATGCGCCGCCGCCGGTGCTCGACTGGCACGCCGACGCGCTCCGCGTCGAGCGCCTGGGGTCCAATTACGCCAACTACGTCCCGCAGGAATTGTCGTCGATCGGTTCGGATGTTCCCTTCTTCACCACGCATCGTTTCGAGATCGAGCATGGCACGCAGCGCCTGGAAGTGATCGACGGCCTCACCGACGAATTGCACTGGTCGTTACCGCTGCGAACCAGGGTCGGCACTCCCGAGGGGGGGGTCGCGTTCGCCCAGGCCTCGGGACACCGCCTGACGCTGCTGCACCGCGGGGTCGTCCACAGCGTCTCGCCGGTCGACCGCAAGGTCCTCTGGGCGCGGCCCCTCGACAGCCGCGGCACCGGTCAGCAGTATTTCGGCCGCAACCAGACGCCGCTGGTTGCCATGCAACCCGCCGTCAACCTTGCCACCCGGCCCGCAGTCTTTCAGGGAATGCAGGCCGCGCCCGGCGCCGGCCTGGGCCTGGCCAACGACGATTTCGTCAGTTACCAGGGACGCCGCAACATGACCGTCCTCGACGCCCTCACCGGGGAAATCTGCTGGGTCTATACGGGAATCCGTCCCGGCACCGGCGCGCTGGGGGGGCAAGACGTGGTCTTTCTCCGTCCCGCCGACAACCAAAACCCGCTCGCCCTGCGCGCCAGCGACGGCAGGCGGCTGGAGGTCAAAGACCTGGCCCAGACCGTCCGCCGCGCCATTCACGTCGTCCGCGACAGTTTCGTCCTCTCGGGCCTGGCCGATGGAAAAACAGGACTGCGGCTGTACGATCCCATCGCCGCCAGGGACCTGTGGAGTATCGAACTCGACAAGTCGGCCGTCATGAGCCTGCTCGAGAACGATCAGATGGCGGTCCTCGAGCCGGCCGGCGGGAAGTTCTCGGTCGTCAACCTGCTCACCGGCGCTCGTCGCGACATGGCGACGATCGCCCCCGACGATCTCAAGCCGCGCGGCGAAGTTTACGCCCTCGCCGACAACGTCAACGTCTATCTCATTATCAACAAGGGGCAGCATCAGAATTACTATTCCGAGCAGGTGCCGTTCGTGAGGGCCAGCGGCGTGGTCATGGCGTTCGACGCGGCGACCGGCAGACAGCGGTGGAGGCAGCCGGTGCAGGGACAGAACCTGATGCTCGAACGGCTGACCTTCTCCCCGTTCCTCGTGTTCGCCAGCCGCAGGTACGAGCAGAAGGGGCGGCTGAATTTCTGGTCGCTGCACCTTTTGGCGATCGACAAGCTGACGGGAACGAAGCTGCTCGACGAAAAATCCGCAGCCCAGCCCGGCTTTCGCAGCGTCAGCGTCAACGCCACCGACCGCTACGTCGAGCTCCGCAGCTACAACGAGCGGGTGCGCCTCTACCCGGTCGATAAATCGGCCAGCGCCGGCCAGTCGGGCGGCTAGCCGCGACGAAACGCTGGAGTCCCGGCTTCAGCCGGCAGGGGGGCATGCGAAGAAAAGCCGCCCGAAGGCGCGATTCCAGCGATCAGGTCAACAGCCCGGTGATCGGATCGCCAAAGTAGATGTTGTGCGGGCGGTCGAGGTTGTCGTGCCAGACGGCGGCGGGGGGAATGCCCAGGGCGTGGTAGATGGCGGCGGCCATGTTCTCGGGGCGCTGGGCGAGACTGGCCGGGTAAGCGCCGTCTTTGTCGGAAGACCCGATGACCGTCCCGCCGCGCACGCCGCCGCCGGCGAAAAACACGGTCTGCACCGCGCCCCAGTGGTCGCGTCCGGGGCCGACGAATGAATCGGGCAGAGTCGAGATTTTCGGCGTGCGGCCGAACTCGCCCGCCATGACCACCAAAGTGCCCGCCAGGAGTCCGCTGGTGTCGAGATCGTCGAGCAGGGCCGAGAGGGCTTTGTCGGTGGGTGGAAAGAGCTTGTTCTTGAACCGGGGAAACGCGTCGCCGTGCGTGTCCCACGTTTCATTGTTCCCGAGATTCACCTGCACCAGATTGACCCCCGCCTCGACCAGCCGATACGCCATCAACAGCGACCAGCCGAAGCTGTTGCGGCCGTATTTGTCCTGCACGGCATCTTCCGCATGAGTCACGTCGATCGCCCGCCGCACATTGGGGTCGGCCAAAAGCGAAATCGCGCTCTGACGGTCCTGGTCGAACTTCTCGACCCGGGCCGAGCGCTCCAGAAGTCCCGTCTGCCGGTCGATTTCCGCAAGCAGCGCCAGCCGGTTGATCATCCGGCCGGACGTCAGGCCGTGCGGAAGAATCAGGCTGGGGGCCTGGTAGACGCGCGCGTCGGGGTCGGCCGGCGGTTTTTTGGTTTCATTGGCGAATGTGTATTCGGGATAGGCGCCGCGCCAGAACGGATTGCCGTACGGCGAGGCCTCGATGAACCACGGTTCGCGCTGCGGGCCCATCTGCCCGGCATGGGCCCCGGGCAATTCACGTCCCGACCAGTGGACGAGCCGCTCGGGAAGCACGACGGCCGGAGGGAGATTGTCGTTTCGCCGCGGCGTGCTGAATCCCGCAATCGCGGCGATGGCGGGCCAGTCGGTCGGTTTGGGCTGGCTGGTGAAGGTGAAACCGGGGGGGAGATCTGACCGCCCGGTGAGCATGATCATGTGCCCGTCGGTGTGCGAGTTCGACCAGTGCCCCAGCGAACGGACCAGCGCCCAATGGCGGCTCCGCGCCGCCAGCCGGGGCAGATGCTCGCAGATGTCGATGCCCGGGGTCGCGGTGGCGATCGGGCTGAACTCGCCGCGAATTTCCGCCGGCGCAAGCGGCTTGAGGTCGAAACTTTCGTGCTGCGCCAGACCTCCGGAAAGAAAGATGTAGATGCAGGCGCTTGCTCGGGGCCTCGCACAGGCCGCCGGCCCTGCGGCCCGAAGCGCCGCCAGGTGATTGCTCCCCAACCCCAGCAGCCCCACCGCTCCCACCTGCAGGGCAGTACGCCGGGAAATGTTCGGATGGCGGGGAACGGTCGCTGAGCGATGTTTCATAGCCTTCATGAATCATCGGAGTGAACGGGCGTCTGCGACCAAAATATAAGGGACTGCTGATTATTGCAAGGCAGCACGCGCGATGGCGATGTTCTGGCCTGCGAGCCGCGAACCGCGGGCCGCACGGCAACGGCACCGTCGCGCGGCCTTGGAGTGCTTACTCGTTCCAGCTTCACGACCCGGATCCGGTTCAGCGACGGAAAAACGGTCCCACACCCCCAATTACTGACGGGCGAACGAACTGCGGATCACTTCCGCGATTTCTTGAGCCATCAGTTCGTTCCCGTGCGCGTTCAGGTGACAGCACCAGTCGCAGTACGTCTGCTCGGGATGGTCGGCAAACAGCCGAGTCAGGTCAGTGAATGAAACTCCCAGGCCCACCAGGTTCCGCCCTTCGCGGATCAGCAGCGGGTAGCCCTGTTCGACGGGCTTTTTTCCCCGGTGGTTAGGTTGCCAGGCGTCCGTCATTTCCCGCCCCCGCATCGTCTTGGAGCCCGGAACGTACTGGTTGGGCTGCAGGAAATGATAATACCGGATCCCGTTGGCGGCACAGAGATGGTGGAGCTGAAGCGACGAGCGCATCCAGATCGCGGCGCAGTGTTCGTAAAGATCGGCGTCGCCGGAGAATTTCTGGGGAGGTCCGGAGGCGGCGGCATCCTGTTCCTCGTATTTCTGGCGGTGCAGATGCGAGTACTCCCGGAACAGCGCGAGGCGCACGTTCGAGTGATACAGCCGCCAGGCCAGATTCAGCGTGGGAGAATAGCACCAGGGACGGCGCCGCACGATTTCGGCCCACGACCGGGCCTGGTCCTTCAACTGCGCGATCCGTCCGATCGTCCGCATGACTTCGAGGTTGCCCGCTTCGGTCACGCGCAGATGCCAGCTTCGTGGAAAACCAGCGTAGACGTGATTGGGAACGTTCTCGACCACCGGCAGGACAATCTCGTTGTAGCCGTCGATGTTGATCAGAATGTCGAATTCGGCTCCCAGCGTGAGCAGATAGTTCACGGTCAGAAGTTGCTGGGGCTGCTTGTAGCCTGACTGAGCCAGACGCACGATCACCGCCTCTTTCCCCGCAAAAAACGGAGATTGCTGCAATTCGTCGACCAGCTTTCCGGAAGCACCCGCCACAAACTGTTCGGCGACCGAGCCCCCCAGAATTCCAATGATGACCTTGTCAGGGCTCCGGGTTTGAAGTGGCAGGTCCTGACCGGAGAAGCCGAAGTCATTCACCACCAGATCGGGTTCGGCTGTAGCCGTGTGCGGATGCGGGCGGCGGACCCAACCCAGGTAGGGGTGCACGATTTCATCGGGGTAATCGAAACCGCTTCCCAGAAAATCCGGCCCTGCGTCTCCCTCAGCCACCCTTTGGACCGCGGTCCATCCCCCATGGAGATAGCCGATGGCGGCGAAGGAGATCAATTCGACCGCCAGATACGTGAGCGCGCCCATCAGGACGGCGAACAAAAATCGCTTCTTGAGGGAAAGCGGAACGCGTGCGCGCCCGTGCATGCGGGTTCCCTGCAGTATTGTGATGACAGGTGCCACGATTCGAACAAAACTCAAGGGGTGCACGTCTTACATTTCTGTATCGAGTCGTGCACCCCCCCGGGTCTTATCGAACCGGTTCTTTTGTCGCCTTTACCAGACGCCGACGCCGACGCTGACGCGAGGTCCGTAGTACCCGTATCCGTAAGCCGGATAGCCGTAGCCGTACCCGTAGGCAGGGTAGCCATAGCCGTACGCAGGATACCCGTAAGAATACCCGTACGCCGGGTAACTAATGATGGGAGGTGGACCATAGACGTACGGCCGGTAATACGGTCGGTAGTAACCGTATCCCCAGCCCGGGCCGCCGTAATAATAACGGCGGTGCACCAATTGGATCGTGGGTCCCCGAGCGTCGTCGTCGGTGACGCGGTAGATGGCAGGCGTCACCGTCAGACCCTTTTCGCCAGCTGCTGCCGGAGCGGGAGCGCTCGCGAATGCTGCGCCCACTGCCAGGCACGCCCCTGCCAGACCGACCATTCCGTTGCGCGTGATCATGATTGCATCCTCCCCCTCGAAAGGGGTTCGAACGGCCTGCACACGGCGTCCGCCAACCGCTGCCGGGATTTACCACCGTCTGCTGTTGCACGGTCCCACAAACCGCGAACATTAGCAGGCTTCTCTATCGCAATGGTACGAATGCCGCGGTCAGAAATTCAAGCGGGGACACCCGCAAAATGGCCAGCGGGTGCATCCCTTGAGCGAGGATGGTCTGGATTTTCAGCGACCAGGATGGTCGTCGAATGACCGGCCGGCTTCCCGGCACGGCGGCGGGATCCGGCGCTCCGAGACACATCGCGACATCGTACCGCTGCGGCTGACCGCTTGATGTTCCGCGCAAATGCGCGCGGGCTCGCTTCATGCACGAAATGCACATCCGCCAGAGGCGGCCAGCTCCTTGTCAATACGGCGACCGGGCCGGTCGTGCACACGCGGCCAGGCCGCCGTCATCGTGCCCCTGATTTCGCTTAACGAATGCGACTGTCTCCGCTGCGACGCCTGGATTACCAGCAATAGCCGCCGCCGTAGTACCCTCCGTATCCGTAACCCGGGTATCCGTAGCCGTAACCGTACCCCAGTCCACCGGAATAGCCGTAGTATGGGCGGGCGTAATACGGACGATAGTATCCTCCCCATCCGTATCCGCGATAACCGCCTCCCCATCCGTACCCGCGATAACCGCCTCCCCAACCATAACCGCGATAACCGCCTCGCCAGCCCCCGCCGCCGTAGTAGCCGTGATGGCGCACCAGTTGAACCGAAGCCGGCGGAGCGCTCGCCCCGTTGACCCGATAAACGGCCGGCGTGACCGTCAGGTGAGCATCATCCGCCGACGCCTGCGCGGGGCTCAGGGCCCACGCGCCGGCAACCGCCACGCACCCGGCCACCAACCCGAACATCACTTTTTTCCGTAACATGGCAACTTCTCCCCCCCGGTTGTCCGGGGCAAAGAAACCCGGGAAAACCGCCCGATCGACGGCGTGCCGGAAAACACCAGCGTTTCCCCGCCACACCACTTTCGTGCCACAGTCGTCAATGCAATTCTCCCACGGCAATTTTACGCTTGCCGTCGGGCCGGAGACCAGTTACGCGGCGTTACAAGTTTGTAAGGGGACAGGCGCATCCCTCGCGGCCTGCGCGGCCGGTCCGCGAGGCACGCGGCGCTCACTCCCCGGGCTGCCGCCGGCGCACTTCCTCCAGCGGATACTCGCTGATGGGGAGCTGCAGGCAGGCGACTTCCTGCAGTCGCCGCCAGCCGCGCGTGACAAGCTCCTCCTGCGAGCGCACGTACTCCGGATCGAGCCCGTGCTTGTCGAAAGCCCCCTCTGCAACCAGCGGCGGAAACCGCTCGTCGACGATGAACTGGGCCTGCACCGGGTTGCAGCGGATGTGCCGCTCCGGGCGCGACAACAGCGCGCGCGGTTCGACCAGCCCCAGAATGAAGCTCAGGTACAGATCGCTGTCGACAATCTCGGCGACTTCTTCGCCGCACACGTCGCACAGGTAGCCTCGTTCGCAGTGCGCCATAAGACGATTCAGAATTCTACGACGGGGAACTGGACAGTCAGCGCTGCCGACCTTCGATTCTACCGGAGTTACTGGACTTTGGAATCGTCGCCGGTCCAAAATGCGTCTGACTCCGGGGTTGCTGGCCCCGTGTCGCGATAGTGTCCTGCGTTCCGGCTCCTCGTCGTCACGGTCAGAGACAGATTCCATGAATCAAACCGCCCGCCTTTTCGCGACTTGTGCAGCATTCACCGCCTCACTCGCCGTGTCCGCCGAGCGGGCCGACCTCGTCGTTGCCGATTTCGAAGGGGACGACTACGGAACTTGGAAGGTGGAAGGAACGGCATTCGGGATGAGGCCGGCACGGGGTACGCTGCCCGGCCAGATGCCGGTCGGCGGCTTCCTCGGAAAGGGCTTGGTGAACAGCTTCAACGGCGGCGACGACTCGCAGGGCAAACTCACCTCGCCCCCGATCACGATTGAACGAAAATACATCAACTTTCAGATCGGCGGCGGAAAATATCCCGCCCAGACGTGCATCAACCTGATCGTTGACGGCAAAGTCGTCCGTACGGCCACCGGCCCCAATGATCGACCCGGCGGAAGCGAGCAGCTCGACTGGGCGAGCTGGGACGTCGGCGAATTCGCCGGCAAGACGGCGGAAATCGAAATCGTCGACGCGCGTCAGGGGGGGTGGGGGCATATCAGCATCGATCACATTCTCCAGAGCGACCGCCCGCAAACCTTCGGACCGGCAAAACGGGAGCTGCTGATCGAAAAGCGCTACCTCGACCTGCCGGTGAAGACCGGCGGCCGCAAGCTGCGCATGAAGTTCGTGGACGACGGGACGACGGTGCGCGAATTCGAAATCGAGCTGGCGGAAGAGAAACCCGACCTGTGGGCCTTCGCCGATGTCAGCCGGTTCCACGGCCGCCGGTTGTCGATTGAGGTCGATCGTCTGCCGGCGGAATCGCATGCGCTGGAGGCGATCCGCCAAGCCGACGATCCCCACGACGCCGGCCGGCTCTATTCCGAACCGGCCCGACCGCGGTTCCACTTCACGTCCCGGTGCGGCTGGCTCAACGATCCGAACGGGCTGGTCTATTCACGCGGAGAGTGGCATCTCTTCTACCAGCACAACCCGTACGGCTGGAGCTGGGGCAACATGCACTGGGGACACGCCGTCAGCGAAGATCTTTTCCATTGGAACGAGCTCCCCATCGCGCTCTACCCACAACGGTTCGGCGACTGGTGTTTCTCGGGGAGCGCGGTCGTGGACGCAAAAAACACCTCGCGTTTCAAGACCGGCGAAGACGACCTGCTCGTCGCGGCGTACACCAGCACCGGGCGCGGCGAATGCATCGTCTATAGCAACGACTCCGGCCGAACGTGGACTGAATTCGAAGGGAACCCGGTCGTAAAGCATGCGGGACGCGATCCGAAGCTGGTCTGGCACGAGCCGTCGAAATCGTGGGTGATGGCCGTATACGACGAATTCGAAGGAAGGCGGATGATCGCCTTTTACTCGTCAAAGAACCTCAAGTCCTGGGACTTCCAGAGCCGTATCGACGGATTCTTTGAATGCCCCGATCTCTTCGAGCTACCTTTGGACGGCAAACCCCGGGAGCGCCGCTGGGTGCTCTCCGCCGCGGACGGCAAGTATGTGCTCGGCCAGTTCGACGGCAGAGAATTCCACCCCGAGACCGAGAAACTTCAGCTCTGGCACGGCAACTTCTATGCGGCTCAAACGTACGACAATGCTCCCGAAGGCCGACGGATTCAGATTGGATGGGGGCAGGGGATTGAATTCCCGGGAATGCCTTTCAACCAGCAGATGGTGATTCCCGTCGAGCTGAGCCTGCGGCGAACATCCGACGGACCGCGGATGTTCGCCGAACCGGTCCGCGAGCTGGCGCGGCTGCATGGCAAAGAACGATCGTGGTCGAACGTCGTGCTCGTACCGGGCGAGAATCCTCTGGCAGAAGTGCGCGGAGAGCTGCTTCGGATCGTCGCCGAATTAGAGCCCGGTCAGGCCGAATCGGCAGGCTTCGTCGTCCGGGGCGTCCCAGTGCGTTACGACGCAGGCAAGCGGCAGCTCACCTGCAAAGGGATCACGGCGCCGCTGGAGCCGATCGACGGCCGCGTCACCGTCGAGATCGTCGCCGACCGCGGATCTCTGGAAATCTTCGGCGGCAACGGGCGCGTGGCCCTGTCGGTCGGCGGTCAATTGCCGGCAGAAAATGTCTCGGTCCGAACCGAGG
>JBLMWR010000555.1:0-3861 GCA_050257335.1 Deltaproteobacteria bacterium
AACGCAGCAAACCACGGAATAACCATGGCACGGAGACCGCTTCCCCCCCTTCGCAAGGGGGGGCCAGGGGGGGTCGCGCTCGGCAGCATTCTCGAAACCATCGGCGAAACTCACGGATGAACGGAGAGCGTCAGGCGATCGGATCGGATGGTCCAGCGCACCATCGCTCGTTCCCAAGCTCCGTTTGGGAACGCAAGGATCGAAGCTCCGCTTCGCGCGCGGGGAGCCGTTGTCGGAGTGAGCTTTCAAGAAACGATGGATCGAAGCAGAACTTCGAAGCAACTGGTTCCCAAGCGGAGCTTGGGAACCAGAACTTTTCAAATCCGGACAAGCCATTTCGCCCGCCCCCCTTCCCCCCCCTACGAAGGGGGGGAAGAGCGGCGTCGACGCCTTCAATCAATCCAGCCGCTTGATGCTGATGTTACGGAACTCGACGGGGTCATTGTGGCCGGCGAAGCCGAAGTAGCCGCTCTTGCGGTCTTTGCCGGGGTGCGGCGAATTGGCCATGAATTCTGTCACCTTACTCAAGTCGGTGTTGAGAATCGTGACGCCGTTCAGCTCGACCTTGATCGTCGGTCCCTGCACGGTGACCTGCTGGTAGTTCCATTGACCGGGCTGGCGCAGGTAGCCGCGGTGCGCGGGGACCATTCCGTAAGCCGAGCCATGCGCCTGCCGCGGATCGAGTTTCGCGTATTTGGGATCCTCGGTATCGAGGACTTGCAGTTCGCACATGCCAGTGTAGGCCCCGTCGCCGCTGCCGGGGTAGCGAATGGCCAGGCCGTTGTTGCCACCCGGCGGGAGCTTGAAGTTGAGGCGGACGATGAAATCACCGTATTCCTCTTTGGTGTAAATCGTCCCTCCCTTGCCGGCCTTGCACACGATCGACCCGTTCTTGACCTCGTAGTTCTCAGTTTCGCCGGCCCAGCCGGTGAAATCGGTGCCGTTGAAGACCGGCACAAACCCCTCCGGGTCCTTGTTGCCGCGCAGCAGGGCATTCGCTTCATGCGGGGAAATCTCGCGGATGAAGATGTTGCGCCAGCGGACCTCGTTGCCGTGCGTCTGCAACTGGATCGGTCCTTTCGGAAAGAGGGGCTTCGTCTTGTCGAAGTAGTTTTCGAGGGGGACGCCATCGACGACGAGCTTGTGATTCAGCCAGACCCAGGTGCGGTCGCCGAGCTGGCGGATGAAGAAACTGTTCCATTGGCCGATGGGCTTATCGGCGAAGACGAGGGGCCATTTGCCGGGGCTGTTGGGGTTGTTGTTCCAGAGCGCGCCGGAGCCCTTGTCGGCACCATGCTTCCAGTAGTCGGCCTCTTCGTTGAAATCCCAGACCTGCACCTGCGGGGTGGCCCGCAGGTAGATGCCGCTGTCCCCCTTGGGCAGCAGCTTGTACTCGATGAGCAGCTCCATGTCGGAGTAGTCTTTGTCGGTGGTCATGTAAACCCCCTTGCCGTCGTTCACCAGCTCGCCGTTTTCGACCTTCCAGTGCTGCTTAAGGTCTTCCATGTCGGCGACCCGCTTTTTGGCCCGGTCCTCTTGCGACATCTTGGCCAGTTCGCGGAGGTCGAAATGCCCCATTCCGTGCCAGCCGGTAAAGTCGGCGCCGTTGAAGAGTACCGTGAAACCTTCCGGGGCCTTCGGAGATTCGGCGGCCCGGGCGGCGGGCGAAACAGCAGCAAATGCGAGCAGAAGAGCAGCAAGTCCGAAGATGCGCGTCGGCAAGGTGTGTCTCCTATGCAAGGTGGTTGGAATGCGTCTCATCGTAACAATCAACGGCGGCTGATGCGAGGAAACGCGAGGTGGGATTTTGAATTTTGGATTTCGGATTCGGGAACCCGTGCTCGAAGAACGTCAGGCAGACGTCTCGTCGCCCGGATATTGGTGAGCATATCTTACGCAAAGGCGCAGAGGTCTCGCTCAACCTGAGATGAGGCCCGTCAGCGAACTCAGCAACGACCGGAAGAACTCGATCGGCCCTGTGAGCAGCCGGGATCCTGTGAGACCCAGCAACACCAGCACGCCCATCAGCAGGATCGGGCCGATGCGGGCGATTTCATCCCAGCCCGAGCGCAGCCCGTCGGGAAGCAGGCCATCGACGATGCGGCTGCCGTCGAGGGGCGGAATCGGCAGCAGGTTGAAGACGGCCAGCGCGATATTCATCGTAATCAGCATTTCGAACAACGTCAGCAGCATCGGCGCCTGATCGAAGCGAACTTCACTCCCGCTGACAAGCAACCCCCGCAGAATTGCACATAGGAAGGCGACGCAGAAATTCGAAACCGGCCCGGCGAGGGCCGTCAGCATCACTCCCGTGCGCATTGCGACGCCGTGGTGGAAGAATGCCGGGTTGATGGGCACGGGTTTGGCCCAGCCGAACGGGACTCCCAGCAGGGGCAGGAGGACCGTTCCGATCGGGTCGATGTGCGCGAGGGGATTCAGGGTCAGGCGCCCCTGCGATTCGGCCGTGCGGTCGCCGAGCATCCATGCAGTCCAGGCGTGCGCCCACTCATGCACGCTGAGGGAGAGGATCAGCGGGATGAGGAACGTCATCCGCACGGCGAGCCAGTTTTCGTCGAATAACATTGCGAGCGATCCCGTACGGCGTTTTGCCGAAGTAGCAGCCTCTCCGCGTGTTGTCCGCCGCGGCAACACCGGTCCAGTCGAAGCCGAAGCCCAATTTTGAACATCAACTCCCAAGAAAGGCCACGGCACGCGGAGAGGGTGTGCCTGCTGCTTTCACGCCATCCCTGTGTGCCGATTCGCCCAGGGATCGACGAACAGATCGTCGCGGTCGGCGGCGTCGGTCCCTTCGAGGACCTCGATCGTCTGGATCTGGTGCTTGGGGACGATCGACTCCGTCCGCTTCTCATCCGGGATTCGAACCTTGATGAACTGGGCATCGACCCAGACCACCTCACCGACGACCGATCGGCTCTCATCGAGAGTGATGCGGACGACGGCTTTCCCGGTTGGTTCGGCAAGCTGCGTCGTCGATTCGATGAGGACGGCGTCGAGCTTATTGAAAAGCGAGGACTTCGCTTTGGTGGACTTCAATACTGTCTGGAAGTCCTGCATGCCGACGCTTACCGGCTGGCCGTTGCTGCTCCGCGCCCGGCGGACCGCGAGGATCGCCGCCTCATTGGCCAGATGCTCGATTTGCGCCCCGTTGTACCCCTCGGTGCCACCGGCCAGCTCGTCGAGCGACACGTCGGGCGCCAGCCTTTTGTCGCGGGTATGGATCTGGAGCGTGGCGAGCCGCTCGGCCCGCCCCATTTCGGGGATCTTGATGCGGCGATCGATGCGCCCCGGGCGCAGCAGGGCCTTGTCGAGAATATCGGGACGGTTGGTGGCGGCGATCACGACCACCTGCTGATTCCGCTGAAAGCCGTCCAGACACACCAGGAGCTGGTTGAGTGTCTGCTCGCGCTCGTCGTGACCGGAGCCGATGCCGGAACCGCGGCGGCGGCCGACCGCGTCCAGCTCGTCGATAAAGATGACCGCGGGGGCCTGCTTGACGGCCGTCTCGAACATGTCACGGACCCGGGCGGCCCCCACGCCGACGAACATTTCCACGAATTCCGACGCCGAGACGGTAAAGAATTTGGCGTTCGTTTCGCCGGCCACGGCCCGCGCCAGGAGGGTTTTTCCCGAGCCGGGGGGGCCTTCCAGCAGGATCCCGCGCGGGATGCGGGCCCCGGCGCTGATCCAGTGCTGGGGATGTTTCAAAAAGTCGATCACGTCCCCGAGTTGCTCCTTGGCCGCGGCGCATCCGCCGACGTCGGCGAACGTCACGTTCGCGCCCCGGTCGACCAGCCGGGCGCGGCTCTTGGAAAGCGAGAAAATGTTCGTCTGGTTTCCCTG
>JBLMWR010000556.1:0-5482 GCA_050257335.1 Deltaproteobacteria bacterium
CCGACGGAAAATGGACGATCCTCGACTACAAAACCGGCATCCGCCACGCCGGCACTCCCGCCGCCGACCTGCTCGCCGACTACGAAATCCAGCTCGGCCTCTACGCCCTGGCGGTCGAGCAGCTCATCCACCGACTTCCCGACCGGATCGAGCTGGTCTTCGTGCGCCAGCAGATCGATCGCGTGGTGTTCGAACCGGCTGCCGAGCGTCTGGCCGGGATTATCGCCCGCGTGGAGCAGGCTCTCTCCGACGGCTGCATCGAGGCGGCTGGCCGGGCCGCTCACGCGCCGACGGATGCCGCCGGCACAATGTAGACGACATTGCACTGGCCTTTCCGTTCCTCCGATCGGTAGAATCCCCTGCGGTGCCGTCATTCCACTGAAGGGAGTGCCATGAGAACCACAGGACGCCGTCCGCATCGGAGTCAGTGTCGGGGGTTCACCCTCATCGAGCTGCTGGTCGTCCTCGCGATCATCGCGGTGCTCGTGGCCCTGCTTCTTCCGGCCGTGCAACAGGTGCGCGAAGCAGCGCGGCGGACGCAGTGCAAGAACAATCTCAAGCAGCTCGGGCTGGCGCTGCAAAACTATCATGGAACGCAGAACGCATTTCCACCGGGTTACATCTCTCTCTTCGACACCTCCGGCAACGACATCGGGCCGGGGTGGGGCTGGGGAGTGATGATCCTTCCGGAACTGGAGCAGGCCACGCTGCAGGGCCGCCTGGTGCTGACCCAGCCCATCGAGGCGCCGGCCAATGCGTCTCTGCGCGTGATGTCGCTGGCGACCTTTCTCTGCCCGTCGGACAGCGTCCGGTCGCCGTGGCCGGCCGCCACGCGCGATTCGCTCGGCAACCCCACCTCGACGATCTGCGAGGTCGCCGCGGCGAATTACGTCGGCGTGTTTGGCGTCAGCGAGCCGGGAGTCGACGGCGAGGGAGTGTTTTTTCGCAACAGTTTCGTCGGCATTCGCGACATCCTGGACGGGACCAGCACGACGATGCTGGTGGGCGAACGTTCGCAACGCTGGTGCGAGGCGACCTGGGTCGGGGCCGTAACGAACGCCGAGATGTTTCCGCCGTCCGGTTCGCTCGCCGTTCCCGTCACCGAGAACGCCGCGGGGATGGTTCTGGGCCACACCTCCGACGGCCCGCCCAACGCCGCGGGGACCGAGTGCAACGAATTCTCGAGCCTGCACGGCAGCGGGGCGCAGTTCCTGTTCGCCGACGGCCATGTGCAGTTCATCTCGTCGTCGATCAATCGAGGCGTGTTCCGGGCGTTGTCGACGCGTGCCGGCGGCGAATCGTTGGGAGCCTTCTGATGCGGCGGACGTGCATTGGCGTGCTGACGGCGGTATTGATCGGTTGCGGCAGCGCCCCTCGCGACGCGCTCGTTCCGCCGGATGAGGTCCCCGCGCAGGTGCTGGCGGCCGCCCGCGAGAAGCTCCCCGACGTCGCCTTCGACCAGGTGCTCAAGCGCAGCGACGGGCGTTACGAAGTGCGCGGCAAGGACAGCCGCGGCAAAGTCCGCAGCATCGACATCTCGGAGTCCGGCGAAGTCCTCGAGATTGAGTAGGCGCTGCCCGAGCCCCGTGTTCACCCCGCGCCTTCGCCCGGCAAGCGCGTCGCCCGAACAGGCCACGAGTGCATCAACCGAGGCCGGGCTTCCGCAGTGCCGGGTATTGGAGGCTCCGCGGCACTTCCAGCCCGTGCCTTGCCATCAGCGTTTCGTCGGAAAGAATCTCGCGCGTCGGACCGTCGGCCTGGAGGCGTCCCTGGTCGAGGACGATGACGCGGCTGCACAGCTCGACGACGAGCTCCAGGTCGTGGGTAGCGACGATCTGCGAGGCGGGGCACTTCTTCAGGATCTCGATCAGTCCCCGCCGGGCGCGGGGGTCGAGGTTGCTCGACGGCTCGTCGAGCGCGAGCAGGCTCGGCTCGCACGCCAGGACCCCTGCCAGACAGACCCGCCGCTTCTCGCCGAAGCTCAAATGCTGCGGGGGGCGATCCTCGATTCCCGCAAGTCCGACGGCAGCGAGCGCTTCGGAGACGCGCCGCAGCACTTCCTCCTTCGGAAACTCGAGCTGGAGCGGTCCGAACGCCACGTCGTCGCGGACCGTCGGGCAGAACAACTGGTCGTCGGGATCCTGAAACATCAGTCCCACGTTCCGTCGAACTTCCGAAAAGTTCGCCGGAACGACAGGCATTCCCAGCACTTCGACCGGCGCGATCTGAGCCCCGTCCGCCGCCGATGGACGCGGAGAACTGCTTCCTGCGACCATTCCGCTCTCGCCGATTCTTTCGGTTTCGACGCGCGTCATTGCTGATGTGCCCAGCAAGAGTCCGTTCAAATGCAGCAGGAGCGTCGTCTTCCCCGCTCCGTTCGGGCCGACGAGCCCGAGGACTTCGTGCAGTCCCACCGAAAAACTGACGTCACACAGCGCGACCTCCCCCGTCGGGTACCGATACGACAGGTGCTCGACTTTCAAAATTGAGGCGTCGCCCGCAACGTGCGATTGCATTTCACGGAAAAGTGCGGACCCGTGGGACGCGGCCCGTGGGCTCAGGGGTTAGTCAAGGGGGCGCATCTTGCCGGACCAGCCGCGCGAGCACATGGCGCCGTGAATGCGCTCGGCCCGATCGAGGGCGCGAATCAGCAGCGTCCCGACAAGCTGCACGGCTCTCTTCCAGTCCGCTCCCGCGCGCCGCGCGCCGAACGTACGGGCGCGCTGCGCCGTTCGCATCCGTGCCAGCTCATCGAACAGAACGAAGAGGTATCGAAAAACAAACGCCAGCATTGCCGTGAACAGTCGCGGCGCTCCAAGGCCGGAAAGCCCGGCCAGCAGCCGGTCGAAGGGCGTTGTGCTGACCAGCCACAGCCCGGCGAGAAACGCCACCGTGCCGCGGATGATGATGCCGACCGCCGTCTCCCATCCCCCGGCGAATCCGCGGGACAGCGGCACCGCCAGCGCGGTCATCACGACCAGCGGCAGAAACAGGGCGATGCGGCGTGCGAGGTACGCCATGGGGATTTCGGCCAGAGTGAGGGCCGCAAAAACCAGCGCCGCCAGGCACCCCTGTGCGGGCCACATCGCAGCCGGAAGCAGCACCGCCAGGGCGATGACCGCCAGCGTGAGGACGATTTTCAGCCGCGGCGGGAGTCGATGACAGACCGTCGAGCCTCGGCTGAAGCGGTCGAGAAAATCAGCCGGCATGGGACGTCACGGGCTCCCGTGCCGCCAGTCGCGACCTCGAAATCCGTCCGAAGACCACGGTCATCCCCAGGACCGCGGACGTTCCAAACACGCCCGCCAGTGACACCGACAGCTTCTGCCAGAACCCGGACGAAGTATCGACGAGGGGCAGGGGAATCTCGTAATCTGCCAGGAGCAGCGGACGCGGTTTCTGCTCCAATCCGTCAAACTCCATTTTCGCCGCCGTCGCTTCCAGCGCGTCATCCCCTTCGGCGGCAAATGGAGCGACGAAGGCCGCCACGGCAAGGGCGGCGATCGCACCGGACCAGACGATCCGGCTCAACCCGGCGACCGCTCCCGGCTGCGACCGCGGCTCGCAAATCAGATCGGGACGGACGGCCACCAGATAGCTGACGACGCCCCCGGTGATCAGCGCCTCCCCCACACCCACCAGGCTGTGGAAACTCGTCATGATGGCAAACAGCCTGGGCACGTCGAACTCCCCGTGGCGGTGCGAAAGGCCGAATTCGACGCAAAACAGCGCCGACGCGGCGACCACGCTGATCCACGCGGCGACGACGGCGCCGGCGACCGTCCCGCGCGGGCCGGCGACGCGGCGGCGAATGGCGGCGTACACGGCATAGCCCCCCAGAGATCCGACGACTCCCATGTTCAGGGCGTTGGCTCCGTAGGCCAGCCAGCCGCCGTCGGCAAACAGCGCCATCTGTAAGAACAGCACCAGTGAAATGGCGACGCATCCCGCCCAGGGTCCGACCACGACCGCCGCCAGAACGCCCCCCAGCAGATGCCCCCATGCGGGGGCCACGACCAGCGGAAACTTGACCATTTGCGCTGCAAAGATGATCGAAGCCATCATCCCAGTGAGCGGCACGGTGCGCGTCGAAATCGTTTCATTCAGCTTGCGGAGCGACAGCCCGATGGCCCCCGCGGAAATGAGTCCGGCGCCAAGGCAGACTTCGGGGCTCAGAATTCCGTCGGCGATATGCATGGATCGACTGGTTGCTGGTGGACATCAGGACGAGAACCCTTCCACTCCAACCAATCTATAGGAATCGCCGCCAAACGGAAAGCGAGAGGAAATTTTGGATTTCGAAATCCGAAATCCCAAATTCCGGAACGGGCTTTTCAGGCGTCCCACGTGTGCCCGCAGGCGTCGCACTCGAAGCCCAGCAGCGTGCCCGTGCCGGGGATCGGCATGCGATCGCGGGACAGGAGCGCCTGTTCGGAATCGACGGGCACGACCGCCGCCCGGTTGCAGATCGGACAGCAGCGGTTCTCGTGAATGATCCTGGCGCGGGTCAGCAGGGCCTGCTGGGGATTTTTCCCCGAACGGCCAGAACGCCGCGGAAACGAGAGGATGACCGGGGCGTCGTCGCCGTCCGAATCGCGCTGCCAGTCGGCCTCGGCAGGAGCATAAAGAGAAAGAGACTGCGGCCAATGCAATTTCAAACAGCTCATCCGTGAGCCTCCCATGCTGGCGGCCGTCATGGCCGGGGTTGAAATCTTCTTTTTTACCGCGATGTGGCGAAGAGGTGTACGACCATTTCCGGGGAACCCCGATTCCGGTCGGAAGAAATCGCCACGGTCGCGAAGGATAAATTCTACAACGCTCGCCTGCAAGCCGGATCGGGGGATTTTCTTCGGATTTTGTAATTTTTTCCAAGGCGGTGCGAGAGAGCGTGGATGGTGGCCCAGCCGCGCGCAGCACCGGCCGGGACGTCCGGACCACCTCGCGCGTCTCCCCCATTTTCTATTTTGACGGACAGCCACAGGGAGAACGTCGCGACAGGGGCACACTTGACGGTTGCCGGCGCAAAGGCTGAAATCCAGGGCACCTTGAACAAGTAGCAGGCACGCTGCGAGTCCTCTGCAAAGTGTCGATTCCGATGCCCGTTCGTCAAACTCTCCGGAGGAGAATTGCAGATGCTTGTCCGCTCTCTGGTGGCATTCGTTGCGGCCGGCCTCTGTGTCTGCGCCGCCCCTGCCGCCGACAAACCCGCCCGGCCGAACGTCGTCGTCATCATGACCGACGACATGGGATACGGCGACCTGGGCTGCTATGGCAGCCGTGGCATCAAGACCCCGCACCTCGACCGCCTCGCCGCGCAGGGCGTGCGGCTCACGAATTTCTACAGCGCCGCCCCCGTCTGCACCCCCACGCGGGCGGCGCTGATGACGGGCCGCTGGCAGCAGCGCGTCGGTCTGGAGTGGGCGATCCCCCCGGGACAGAAAGAGCCGGGGCTCCCCGTCAGCGAAACAACGCTTCCGCGATT
>JBLMWR010000557.1:0-5369 GCA_050257335.1 Deltaproteobacteria bacterium
TCTTCGTGCGCCGCGAATCGCGGCGCGCTGGGAGTCAATGTGAGCAAAGACGAAGACGAGGAAGAACCGCGGATGACGCGGATACGCGGGGATAAATTCGGACGAGGTGAACCGGCCCATACGCGCCAATACGCGTCATCCGCGGTTGAATTAGTTGTGGGTCCGGCCGCAGGCCAGGCTATGTCTTTCGGGTGTTTCGTGGTTACCCTTCCTCCGTGTGTGCGTTGTCGATTTCGTTAACCTGGTGCTGAGTTACGCATTGGTGAGGTTAAATCATTTGTCGGCTGCGCAAATCTGTACTGTTTGCCCTGCGGATACGCGCGGACGTTTAGGACATTTGTCTGGACAACTGTTGTCCAACTGACTATAATGCCGGCCATGACCACCCTGGCCACACGACGAACCCGCAAGAGTCGGCGCTTCGACTCGCTCCAGCAGGAGGCCTTCCTCAGCCTCTGGCGGACCTACGACCGCCTGCGGGCGTACGAAGACGAGCTGTTCGCCGCCTACGACCTCACCCCCCAGCAATACAACGCCCTGAGGCTCTTGCGCAGCCAGCATCCCGAGAAGATCCGCACCCTCGACCTGGCCGCGCGGCTCGTCTCCCGCGCGCCCGACATCACCCGTCTGCTCGACAAGCTCGAACAGCGGGGGCTCATCGACCGCGACCGCCCCGCCGACAATCGGCGCGTCGTGCGGATCGGCATCACCCCGGCAGGAATCGCCTTGCTGGATCAACTGCAGAAACCGATTCGCGAATGCCACGTCCGGCAGTTCGGCCACCTGTCGGCGACGGAGCTGAAGAATCTCATCGCCCTGCTCCGCGCCGCCCGCGAGCCGCACGAGCTCACGGAGAGCAACTGGAAGTAGGCCCCAATGACGAAGTCCAAATGACGAATTGCTGAAATGAATCGAATGCTAAAACGCGAAATGCCGGTGTCCACGCAACCCGATAGATCCCCTCATGAATGCAACCAATGACGGCAGCACGGCGGACGTCATCGTCATCGGCGGCGGTCCTGCCGGAAGCACGGTCTCGACGCTCATCGCCCAGCGGGGCTATCACGTTGAGCTCTTCGAGCGCGAGCGTTTCCCCCGATTCCACATCGGCGAATCGCTCATCCCCGAGACATACTGGGTGCTCGAGCGCCTCAAAATGCTCGACAAGATGAAGAACAGCCACTTCGTCAAGAAGCACAGCGTGCAGTTCGTGAACGCGGGGGGCAGGCTCTCGGCCCCCTTCTACTTCTGGGATAACAAGCCGCACGAATGCTCGCAGACCTGGCAGGTGGTGCGCAGCGAATGGGACCTGATGATGCTGCGCAATGCCGAAGAGCAGGGAGTCAAAGTCCACGAGGGGACGCGCGTCCTGGAAGTGCTGTTCGACGGCGATCGGGCCGCGGGGGTGCGCATCCAGAACGAAGACGGCACGCAGCACGAAGTACGGGCCGGCGTGGTGGTCGACGCCAGCGGTCAGAGCGCCATGCTGCAGAACCGGTTCAAATTGCGGTCGTGGGACCCGGTGCTGAACAAGGGGGCCATCTGGACGTACTGGGAGGGGGCCTACCGCGATACGGGGCGCGACGAAGGGGCGACGCTCGTTCTGCAGACCGTCAACAGGCAGGGGTGGTGGTGGTACATCCCGCTCCACAACGACACGGTCAGCGTGGGGGTCGTGGCGCCGTTCGACTATCTCTTCAAGGGACGCGGCACGCACGAAGAGACCTACGAAGAAGAGGTCGAGCGCTGCCCGGCGGTCAAGCAGCGGGTCTCGACCGCACGCCGCAAGACTGGTTACTTCGCCACCAAGGACTATTCGTATCGTTCGAAACAGGTGGCCGGCGACGGCTGGGTCCTCATCGGCGATGCGTTCGGGTTTCTCGACCCGCTCTACTCGTCGGGGGTCCTCCTGGCGCTGAAATCGGGGGAACTGGCGGCCGACGCCGTGGTCGAAGGGCTGGAGAAAGGCGACGTTTCGGCAGCCCAACTGGGGAAATGGGGTCCGATATTCAATCAGGGAGTGGATCGCATGCGCCGGCTCGTGTGCGAGTACTACGACGGCTTCAGCTTCGGCCGATTCGTCAAGACGTTTCCACACCTCAAGGGAATCATCACCGACCTCTTAATCGGTGATCTGTTCACCGAGCGCGTCGATGCCGCCTGGCAGCCGATGGAGTCGCTGTATCCGCCTGAGAAAAAGCCAATTCCCTCCTGGACGGCGGAAGCTCCCCCGGAGCTCGCGGCGAACAAGCTCAACGAGTTGTACCTCCCCAGCGGATCGAAGCCGTGAAAGCAGGTTCCGCCTGCCGGGTGGGACTTGCTCACGGCTGGAACCGGTGAGGGACTGCCGTGTTCGACACGAACAACCACCGTCAGCACGATGCATTCCCCGCCAGCCCCGTCCGGATGGGCGCTGTGGCGCTCTACGGCGGAATGATCATCGGGGCGATCAGCCTCTTCGTGCTGATCGACCGCTTCGGAGCCACACTCTCGGCGCCGGAAACGAATGCCGCCGTTGCGGCGCCCGGCCGGGTCTCCCTTGTTCCGCAGGCCGATCCGGTCGTGCACGTCCTCGTCTCGGGGCTCGATCAATGGCTCGTGTGCGGGCTGATTATCATCGTGGCGACCATCGGCAAATTCGGCGGCGCGCTCGTCTCGGCCCGTCTTACGGGCCTGGGATGGCGCGACTCGACCGCGCTGGGATTGCTGATGAACACCCGCGGGCTGATGGAACTGATCGCCCTCAACATCGGCCTGGACATGAAAGTCATCTCGCCGACGTTCTTCGCGATGATGGTGCTGATGGCCCTCGTCACTACCATGGCCGCCGCCCCGCTCCTGCAACTCCTGCCCCCCGCGACGGAGGTTGAGACGGAGGAATAACCACGTAATTCGCGAAAGACCGAAAAAAGGGAGGCGACGGCCAGAGTCGATTCAGACGGCGATCCGTCGCGGGATTTGCGTTCATCGCCGTTTGTCACCCTTTTCGTGATTTTCGAGTATTTCGTGGTTGACCAGGAGGAAGTATCTCAGGAAGTCAGGACGAGAGGAAAGCGGGACAGTAATCCCAATGGCAAAGGACGAAGGAGTTATCACGCAAAGATGCAAAGAATTCCATTCACCCTCAGTCGTGGAGGGACCGCAGTTTTCATCGGGACAGGCTTCGTCTTGCTTGCTTTTCGTCTTTGCGGCTTTGCGTGAGCCGTCTTGTTCTTTTCCTTTGTCGCCAGATCGTGTCATCAGATCGACTTCGACAATTCTTAACCCGCTTATTCTACGGGCTTCAGCGTTAACTCGGATTTAGCACTTGTGGTCAACAACTCGGGTTTCAGCGGGACGTAGTGATAGCGGGCGGTGAGCCAGTCGGTGATCTGGTCGTCGTAATGCGGACTGCCGGGATGGCCGGATTCGCTGCCCGCGTCGACGGCCCACAAGCCGCCGTGCGGGTCAGAGAAGTCGGCGATCAGCCGGTATCCCGCGCCCGTGGGGGCCGAATAATCGGGCGCAAGCCCCGTGTTGCAGACGGTCACATAATCGCCGCGGACCGGCACGCCGCCGATGTCGAGAAGCCGCCCCAGGTCGCCGCGCGTTGAGAGCACGTGCTTCTGCTGCAGCGTGTGCAGCCGGCCCCAACCCCAGTCCAGCATGTCGGGGCCGAATTTCTCCCGCAGAGAATCGAGCGCGTTGAGGAACGTCACGACGATTGCCTGCCGCCGCTCGTTATCAACCCGGAACCAGCCCGCACGATCCCGTTCGAGAAGCTCCGCGGCAAGCCCTCCCACGGCCCCGGCGACGAGGGCCGCCTGTTCCCCCTCAAAGCGCTCCAATGTGACGCGCTCGCACCACTGGTTGAAAAAGACGTTGAAAATCGATGCGGCGACCCGATCCGGTTCCATCCGGCAATCCCAGACGGCCAGAAATTCCACGGCGTGCCGGATTCGGTGGATGTCTGCAGGCCGGACTTCGACGGTCGGGCTGCTTGTCGCCAGATCATTCGTCGCGGCCCCACCACCCCGGCCCTCCCCCACAAGGGGGGAGAGAAAAAGGTGACTGTTGCCGATGTGTTCGAGGGCGGACAGAAGCCGCGGCACACAATCGCCCGCCCGCAGCGACACGCTGTCCTGATGCATGCGGACGAAGTCATCGCGGTGGAATTTCGGCCTCGCTTCCAGCATCTGCCGGATCCGCACTGCCCGATAGCCGTTGGCCCACGTTCCCGAGAGCGGATACGGATAATCGTCGTCGGCGACGCGGTTGTTGGCGGTGGCGATCCAGCCGCGCGGCGGATCGACCGTGTGCGGCATCCCCTCGAAGGATATCAGCCCCGCCCATTGATGCGCCGGGTCCCACCCCGGCCGGTATCCCCGCTCCCAGACGTTGCGGATGGGAATTCGCCCGGTGCACTGATATCCGATCTGCCCCGCGATGTCGGCGTAAACGACGCAAAACGTCGGGACAAGCCACGGCTCGGTGGCGCGGCGCAGCGCTTCCCCGGTTTTCGCGCGGTCCATCCCCAGAAGCGCGGTGAGCCAGCCGCAGGGGGAGGCCCCCAGCCAGCGGAGAGCGACCGGGCCGGTTGTCTTCGCTGGCGGCGGCAGAATGTCATCGACGATCGGGCCGTTCCGTGAGAGGCGTATCGTTTTCGTGACCGGCGGCTGGCCTTTCACTTCGATGACCTCGAGGCGCTCTCGGGCCGGCTCCCATTTGCCGTCGAACAGGAAGCATCCGGGGTGATCCGGATCGGTCCGTTCCTGATAGAGGTCGCGCTGCGAACAGATGTTGTTCGTGATCCCCCAGGCGACGTTTTCGTTCTTGCCGAACATCACCGCCGGCATCCCTGCGTAGGCCATGCCGGCGACGTTGAACGACCCGCCACACAGGTGCACTTCGTGCCAGCACGAAACGGCGGCAAAGGCGATGTGTGGATCGCTGGCGACCATCGGCCTTCCGCCGAGCGCCTTGGTCCCCGAGACCACCCAGTTGTTGCTGCCGTGCCCTTCCGCCGGATCGTTGATCGATACGCCCACCGGCTGCGTCCCCGCACGCGTCGCCGGATAGGACCCTGCCGGCAAAATCGCTTCGGCATCGGCCTCGGCCTGCAGAAAGGCCTCGTACAAAGGACCCGATCCCAGAACCCGCTTCGCCAGCTCCGGAATCACGATCACCGGAAAGCGTCCGGTCAGATACCAGCGGAACTCGGCGGCGATTGCCAGCGAATCCTGCGGCCGCCAGACCGCAGGCCGATAGCCGAGCAGCTCGAACTCGATGGGGAGCTTCTCGCCGGCTCCTCGTCGCCTTTTCGAGCGGGGTCAATGCCCTTATTGAGGAGAGCGGCGAGAAGCTCCCCATCGAGTTCGAGCTGCTCGGCT
>JBLMWR010000558.1:0-3154 GCA_050257335.1 Deltaproteobacteria bacterium
GCGGTTTCTGATCGAAGTCCACGAAATCCGCCGGGTGGTCCTGATCGCCCACGAAGGGTGTGCGTATTACACACAGTGGTTGCACGTACCGCCGACGCAGCTCGAAGCCCGTCAGCGCGAAGACTTGGTGAAGGCCATCCGCCACGTCAAACGGTTCGGGATCGACATCGCCGTCGATGCATACTTCGCCCGCCGTCAGGGAGACCGGGTCGCCTTCGACCGTGCCGAAGTTTAGGCCACCACCAGCACTCCCGTCCCATTGATCTGGTCGGCTTTGAGCAGTTGCAGGGCTCGATTCGCGTCGGCCAGCGGAAACGTCGTCACGTGCGGGTGGATTTTCGCCGCCGCCGCTTCGGCCAGCAGATTCCGGCCGTCCTCCCGCGTATTGGCGGTCACGGAACGAATATTGCGCTCATAGAACACGTACTTCTCGTAATCGAGCTCTGGAATCGGCGTCATGTAGATCCCGGCGAGCGCCAGCGTTCCCCCTTTGTTGAGTGCCGCCAACGCCTGGGGCACGAGCTCCCCCGCGGGCGCGAAAATGATCGCGCTGTCCACCCGGCACGGCATGTCGGCGGCGTTCTCCCCGACCCACACCGCTCCCATATCGCGGGCGAGCCGGCGGTGCCGTTCGCCGCGGGTCACCACGTACACTTCGCATCCCCGGTGCTGCGCGATCTGGATCACGATGTGGGCGCTCGATCCGAAGCCGTAAAGGCCCAGCTTCCCGCCGCGCGGCAGTTCGCTGCGGACCAGCGCCCGGTAACCGATGATTCCCGCGCAGAGTAGCGGGGTCGTCTCGGCGTCGCTGAATTCCGGCGGCAGGACGTACGCGAAATCCTCGGGAACGACGGCCAGTTCGGCGTAACCCCCGTCGGCGTGATAGCCGGTGAACCGCGCCGACTCGCACAGGTTCTCGCGCCCAGCCCGGCAGAAGCCGCACGTTCCGCACGTGTGCCGCAACCAGGCGACCCCCACGCGCTCGCCGACTTTGAGCTTCGTGCACCCCGGCCCCAGGGCATCGACGATCCCCACCACCTGATGCCCCGGGATGACCGGCATTTTCGCCCGCGGGAGGTCCCCCTCGATCACGTGCAGGTCCGTCCGGCAAATGGCGCAGCACCGCACACGCAGTCGCACTTCGCCGGGCCCAGGCTGCGGATCGGGGACCTCCCGCCACACCAGGGGCGATGTTTCGATTGGTGCGTTGTCGGTCAGCAGCATGGCGTGCATGGGGCGTGTACCGAAGAGACCGGAGCCCACGCATTATATCGTAGCATGGGCTTCCAAGCCCGTGCACGTGGCGTCGCGATTTGAAGAATGCCGGCAAGAAACCACGAGCCTGGCCACTACCACACGCCGGCGTGACGGGCAGACGGTAGTCGACGAGGCCCCGAAAAATTTACGCACGGGCCAGGAAGCCCATGCTACGATTCCCCGCTCAGTCGCTTAAGCCCTTGGCGACGTCGGCGCGGTACGCCGTCAGCCCGGGGACGAGGCCGACGATGACGGCGAGTACGAGCAGGGCCGGCAGGATAATGAGCTCGTGCGACTCGAAAAACCACGGGTCGATCAGAATGTCGCTGCGGGCTTCGACGATCGGACCGGCGATAAAAACAAGACAGTGCCCGAGCAGCAGCCCCGCCAGTCCTCCGCCGGCGCACAGCAGCACGGCTTCGGCGATAATGATCGAAAACACCGTCCGCCGGCGGGCCCCCAGAGCCCGCATGATGGCGATTTCCCGTTTGCGGTCGGCCATCGAGTTGTAGATGCTGACGAAGATCCCCACCCCCGAAACGACGATGATCAGTACGGTCATCACCAGCAGCATCGTGCGGATGTTCCCCACGACATCGTCCAGCAGCTTGCGGATCTGTTCGATGGGATTCACCGCTTGAAAGGCCGATCCCTTGTTGATGAGGGGCTTCATGAGAAAGGCAATCGCATCCTTCTGCGCGGGACCATCGCCCTTTGTCTGCACGAGGATCGCGGTGACCCGCTTCTGCTCGTCCGGAATCGCCGCTCCCTTTTTCTGATTGGCCTGGGGATCGGCATCGCCGGCTCCCGGTCCGACGTTGCGGACCATGATTTCGCCGTCGTTTCGCCGTCTGGCCTCGGCCTCGGCCTCGGCTTCCTGTTTCGTCATCCCGTGGCCCGGAATCTCATAGAAACCGTCGTAATGAATGAATACGGCCCGATCGAGGGGCAAGCCCGTGGGGGCGAGAATTCCGGCGACAGCGAATTGTTCCTCGTGAATGTCGCTCGTGTTTCCGCCATGTGCGATGGGGAACTTCTTTCCGATTTTCCAGTCGTAAGCCCGGGCGACGCGCGCCCCGATCACCGCATCGAATTTTCCTTCGAGGAACTTTCCCTCCTGCAGTTCGAACTTCCGGCCCGGAACATATTCAACTTCGAAATACTCGGGAAACGTCCCCACGATCCGGAACCTGCCATCGGCGGTGGTGTCGCCAAGGGCGAAGGCGATCGCATGCTCGACCCAGCCGAGCTTCTTCACTTTCATATAATCAAGGTAAGCGACGTTCTCGATCGGCCGGTCGAGAAAGTAGATCGTGTTGAGGACAAGCTGCATGGGGCTCCCCTTGGCCCCGAGGATCAACTGGAACCCCGTCGCGTTCTGGCTGAACATGCGGGTGACCACGCCGTTGATGACCAGCACGGCGACCATCAGCGCGACGCCGAGCGCGATGCTGAGCGCGGTGAGCGCGGAGGCCAGCCAGCGCTGGCGGATGCTCTTGGAGGCGATCGTCACCAGGGTCATGCGGCTCTCCCGGCGCGATTGAAGTCTCCCAGCTTCTCGATGCGCGAAAAGTGCCCGGCCACCTCGAGCGAATGCGTCACCATCAGCAGCGAGACATTGTTCTCGTTGCACGCCTGGCAGATGAGATCGAGGATCGTTCTCTGATTTTTGACGTCGACATTGGCGGTCGGTTCGTCCGCCAGCAGCAGCGACGGCCGATTGGCCAGGGCCCGCGCCACGGCGACGCGCTGCTGTTCGCCCACCGACATCCGCGCCGGACGGTGATGGAGTCGGTGTGACAGCCCCACCTTCTCCAGCAGCTCGAGCGCCCGCCGGCGATCGACTTTCCTGCCGGAAAAGCTCATTCCCAGGAGCACATTTTCGAGGGCCGTGAAG
>JBLMWR010000559.1:0-5352 GCA_050257335.1 Deltaproteobacteria bacterium
AGGTGAATCGTCTGTCCGAACAGGGTGGCATCTGCAATTCCCGGCATTCGCCGGAGGACCGACAGCTTCTCGGTCGGATCAGGGACTTCGAGTTCCCATCGCCGCTGGCCCGCCGGCGTGACCTCCGGCAGTTCCTTCAATCGATCCGGTTTGCCGCAGACAATCAGTTTCGACATGTGGATGTACGCCACGTCCGAACAGCGTTCGGCTTCATCCATGTAGTGCGTGGTGACGAACAGTGTCACGCCCCGGCCCGACAGCTCGAACAGCAGGTCCCACAGATCGCGGCGGGCGACCGGATCGATCCCGGCGGTCGGCTCGTCGAGAAATATGACGTCCGGCTCGTGAATCAGGGCGCAGGCCAGCGCCAGACGCTGCTTCCAGCCTCCCGAGAGCGTCCCGGCCAACTGGTCGATGCGGCTCTGGATTCCCGTCAGCTCCTGAACGGCCCGCGACCGATCTGCGAGCCGCGCCGCGTCGAGGCCGTAGATCCGCCCGTAGAATTCGAGGTTTTCGCGGACCGACAGATCGGCATACAGGCTGAATTTCTGAGACATGTAGCCGATACGGCGTTTGATCTGTTCGGACTCGCGGGCGACGTCGTGGCCCAGTACGCGGGCCTGGCCCGCCGAGGGCTCGAGTACCCCGCACAGCATGCGGATGATCGTCGATTTTCCGCTGCCGTTGGGACCCAGGAGGCCGAAGATCGCCCCCCGCCGCACGGAGAACGAGACGTCGTCCACCGCCGTCAGGTGCCCGAAGCGGCGGCTCAGGTGCGCCACGTCGATGACGGGCGCCGCGTCGGGCGCTGCGAGGACGTCGGGTAAGGGCTTCATGTCAGCCGGCTCCTCCCGAGGTTGGCAAAGCAGGGCGAGTATGGTGCGTCATTTTACATCAAACCACACGTCAGCCGTCATGCCGGCGCGCAGAACGTCCAGCCCTTCTTCCAGCAGCACCTTGATCCGAAATACCTGCTTCGACCGCTCCTCGGGCGTCTGCACGTTCCCCGGAGTGAATTCCGCCTGCCGTGAAACGAAGATCACCCGCGCCTTGAAGCGCGCCTTCGGGAGACTGTCGACGGTGACGGCGACCTGCTGGTCGGTGCCGATGTCGAGATGATTCTCCGGGACGTATGCCCGCACCCACATCCGTCCCTTCTCGATCATCGTAATCGCGGCCGCATTGGCCCCCACCAGGTCCCCCGGTCGCAGATCGACGGCGTCGATTACTCCCTCAGCCGGCGCGCGGACCGTCAGTTCTTCGAGCTGGCGATCGATGGCCTCGAGCGCGGCCTGCGCCGCCTCGACGGCGGCCTTGGCGCGGGCCTTCTCTTCCTTGCGATACCCGTGATCGCGCAGCAGCCACTCCTGCCGCGCCTCCTCCCGCTTCGCCTCGGCCTCTCGGATGTCGATGGGTCGGGTGCGCGTGAGCTTGGCCAGCTCTTCCTCGCGGACCCGCACGCTTGCCCGGGCGACGCGCAATTCCGACGCGGCCTGGTCCATGTCGGACTGCGAGGCGTTTTTTTTCGCAAACAGCGCCTCGGTCCGGCTGTACGTCAGTTGGGACAACTCGAACTGCGCCTGGGCGAGCTGCAGATTGGCCTCGGCCGCGGCGATGTCTTCTTCTCCTTCAGCCAGTCGGTCGCGGGCGGCGATCAACTGGTCGAGCCGGGCCTTGCTCTGTTCGATCTCCTCACGCTGATATCCCGCCTGCAGCCGCTCGTAATCGGCCTGGGCCTGGGCCAGCACCCCGGCGGCCTGGCTCCGCTGTTCTTGCAGATTGAAGGGCTCGAGCTCGACCAGAGGCTGCCCCTTGTGGACTTCGTCCCCCTCCTGAACGAGAATTTTCTGCACCCGGCCGCCGACGCGCGATCCAACGCGGATCTCGTCGCTCTCGATGAACCCCGATACCTTCAAGGGGCCGGTCCGCCGCTGGCTGTAGAGCAGTCCGGCGATCAGAGCCGCGCACAACAACAACAGCGGCAAAATGCGCTTGATCATGCCGCATAACGTACTTGCCGCCTCTGCCGCCGTCCAGACTCGCCGCGCAATAAGCGCGCCGGCCGCTCCCGGCGGCCGGCGTGCTCATCCGTGGCTTCCTTGTTGCGCGTCGGCGAAGCGGTATCATGGGTCTCATTGCAGTGACACAGGTCAGGCCGTGTCTGAGGAAGCGATTGCATCCATCACCCCATCAAGGAATCGCACCATGCCTTCCACCATTCCTTCGTTCATTGGTCGTTTGTGCGGAGGTCTGGCCGTCGCCGGCCTGGCGGCCAACTGGCTTGCAGCGGCGGAGCTTCCCGATCCGGCCAGAGTCGAGACCGTCAAGCTGCTTGAAGTCCCCAGCTATTGCGAAGGAGTCGTATTCGACCATTCGGGGAACGGCTACATCTCGTGGGGCAAGGCGATCACCCAGTTCACGCTGGACGGCAAGCAGAAGGTCTGGGCGGAGACCGGCGCTCCCAACGGTCACAAGATTCTGGCCGACGGCACCCATCTCGTGTGCGACGCCAGCCATCACGCGGTGCTGCATCTCGATGCGACCGGCAAGATGCTCGAGTCAGCCTCGAAGGAATGTGACGGCAAGCCGCTCCGCGGGCCGAACGACCTCACCCTCGACACGAAAAACGGCGGGTTCTACTTCACCGACCCGGGGGACTCGGGCAAAGACAACCTCATCGGCACCGTTCATTACGTTGACGCTCAGGGCAAGACGCACCTGGTTGCCGGCGGGCTGGCGTATTCCAACGGTATCGTCGTGACCGCCGACGGCAAGCGCCTGCTCGTTGCCGAGAGCCAGAAAAACCGTGTTCTGGAATACCCAATCCTTGCTCCCGGAAAAGCCGGGCCGATGAAGGTCTTCGCCGACCTGCCGAAGAACGCCAGCGGCCGCTGGGAAGACAACCAGCCGGACGGCATGTGCCTCGACGCGGCGGGCAACCTGTACGTCGCCCATTACGGGATGAAGCAGGTGCAGGTCCTCAGCCCGGAGGGAAAACTGCTGGCCCGCTACAACGGCGGCAACCGGACCACCAGCAACGTCGCCTTCGGCGGTCCCAACATGGACCAGCTCTTCATCACCGGCGGCCTGGAAACCGAGGGAAAAAGCCCGGGAGGCCTTTTCCGCATCGACCTCAAGGTGAAAGGTCTCGTCATCCTGCCGCCAAAGGCTGGCGGAAAATAACTCAACGTCCTCGTCTCCCTCGTTCCCATGTTCTGCGTGGGAACGCGCGCCCCGGCCGCATGCAGGATCCATTGCCGCAAGTTGCCGCACTGACCGCATCTCGCGGAGCGAGAATGACTCCATTGGTCGGCCGATCACGTCGCGGCAGGAATCGCCTCCGGCTCCTGGCTCGGTGGACGAGACAGTCCCGAAAGGACGATGCGGACCGCCTCCACGAGGATCAGGCCGCCGAGCCCGGCCAGGATCAGCGCGACCCAGGGGACGGGACTGCCGATCGGACCGGCAGTGTCGAATTTGTTCGCTGCCGCGGCGTCTATCAGCGGCCACAGAATCTGGGAAAGGGCCCACATGCTCATCGTGTACATGAAGACGCAGGGGAGGCCGGTCACAGCCAGCACCCATTTGGCGCGATACGTCCGCCACAGCCAGACGGTGACTCCCAGGAGCGTGAGCGCCGCCAGCAACTGATTGCTCGCGCCGAACAGGTCCCAGAAAATGCGCCACCGCTCGACGACCTTGCCACTGGCGTCGGTCGGCTGCCAGACCAGGAAAATCAGCGGAACGCCGGCGGTGAGCGCCGTGGCGAGCCAGCGCCCAGCGGCCCCCTGCATGCCGGTCAGTTCCTGCAGGATGTATCGGCCCAGCCGGGTGCAAACGTCGAGCGTGTCGTACACGAAGGTCGTGAACGCCATCAGGCCGAACGACACGCCCAGCGCCGGTGAAATATGCAGCACACCAAGGAAGTTTCCAACCCCGCGGGCGTACAGGAAGTTCGGGCCCTTCTTCAGATTCGGGTCCCCGGGAACGAGCATCATCACACAGCACAGCGAGACAACGGCGACCATCGCCTCCAGAAGCATTGAACCATAGCCGATGAGGCGCGCGTCAGGCTCGGCCCGCAACTGCTTCGACGTCGTTCCCGAGGCGATAATCGAATGGAATCCAGAGCAGGCACCGCAGGCAATCGTGATGAAGAGCATCGGAAACAGGCTGACCTCTTTGTCTTTGACCATCACGGTCCAGTCGGTGAACGCGGGATATTCGACGGTTCGTCCGCCAAAGATCAGGCCCAGCATGCCCCCCGCCAGCGCGACATACAGAAAGTATCCCCCCAGGTGTCCGCGGGGCTGCAGCAGCAGCCACATGGGGAGCACCGAGGCGATCACGCAGTAGATGACCAGGGCCACGTTCCACACCTTCTGTGCCGTCGCCGGACTCAGGTTCCAGATCGCGGCGATGTCGAACGGGATGTACTGGCCGACCCAGATCGCGACCCCGACCAGAGGGACAAAAATGACGGTCGCCCAGCCGACCGTCAGCTTTGTGAATTTCAACAACAACCCCATGATGACGGGCAGAGCCAGGTAGAGCAGCGAAGAGGTGGCGATTCCCCCGCCGGTGATCTTCATCATTTTCGGGGCGGCCGCGTCCGCCGCGGCTCCAGCCTGTGCCCCCGCATCCGCCGTCGTGACCGCCGAGCCGTCATCGAGCGTCAGCTCGCCGAGAAACGATGTGGCCGTCACGTCGGTGAATGCCACGATGATGTACACCAGAGCCAGCCACACGAAGCTGAGGAACAGAAGGTACGACCGGCGGCTCATGTTGTCGCGGACGACTTCGGCGATCGACCGGGCCTTATGCCGGATCGACGCCGTCAGCGACGTCATGTCGTGCACGCCGCCGATGAAGATCGAGCCGATCAGAATCCATAAAAGCGCGGGGACCCAGCCGAAGGCGATTCCGGCCAGAATGGGTCCCACGATCGGGCCTGCCGCGGCGATCGCCGAGAAGTGCTGGCTGAGCAGGAACTTCGAATCGATGGGGGCGTAGTCGACGTCGTCGCGCATCGAGACGGCGGGCGTCGGCACGTCGGCCCGCAGCCTCAGCAACCGTGCCAGCAGCGGCCCGTACGAGTAGTACGCCGCCAGCAGGCACGCGGCGGAAATCAAAACGATCGTCAGCAGGCTCATTTTCTTCAGACCTCGATAGACGGTTGTCAGTCAGCGAGTTCGTGTTTCCGGCCCGGGAAATCAACAGTGACCCTCGCCGGGCTTGCTCTCTTCGCCGCGCCAAACGGACTTCAGGCCCCAATTGGCGGTTTCTGTTCTCTGAAAGTCAATTCCGGTAGAATGTCGTGCAGTGCGGGCAAAAGGCTCCGCGCTCCCCTCT
>JBLMWR010000560.1:0-3214 GCA_050257335.1 Deltaproteobacteria bacterium
GCCAGTCCCGCGGTGCAGGAGGGCCCGCTTGTCCCGGAGTCGAGCCCCGCCGCGACAGCCTCCGGGGACGGCACCGAATCCCCAGATGAGACGGAACGAAACATCGATTCCATCCCGGGCCTTTCCATTATGGAACAAAAGGCCGCCGGCAGAGAAACCGCTCGTAATTCGCAAGAACTGACTCCGGCTCCGCCGGGGACGGTCCCGGCTTCCCAGCCGACTGCGGCCGCAGCCGTTTCTGGATCGAACCGCATCGTGATTGACCCGCGGATCTGGGTGTTTGGAATCTATGTTTCCGGCCTCGTCGGGCTCGCGGCATGGTGGCTGGTGGGGTTCGCCGCCCTGCGGCGGGTGCTGCGCGCGGCACGTCCGGCGCCGGAGTGGTGCCACGCGCTGCTGCGCGCAATCGCCGGACCGGCAGCGGACCGCGTGCGGCTACTGGCTTCGTCGCGCGCCGGCCAGCCGTTCACGTTCGGCTGGCGCCGCGCGGTCATCGTGCTCCCCGAAGAAATGCTTCGCCCCAACGCGAGCGCCGAAGAGCAATTGATCCCGCTGAACCGCGAGGCGCAGCCGCGCTCGACGTCAATAAAGGCCGAACTGCGCTGGTCCCTCGCCCACGAATGGGCGCACATCGTCGGCGGAGACGTTCGCGCCTGGTCGCTGGCTGGTCTCGTGCGCACGATTTATTTCTATCAGCCCCTCTGCTGGTGGCTGCGCGCTCAATTGCGCCTCTGCCAGGACTATCTGGCCGATGCGGCGGCGGCGCGGGAAACTTCTCCGGAGGCGTACGCCGAGTTTCTGGCGACCCGCGCCGCGGGCCGGCCGCTCGTTTACGGCCTGGGCATCGCCGGGGGCAGATCGGATCTCTGTCGCCGGGTCACCATGCTCGTCAAACCTGGCCGCGCGCTCGAAACGCGCTGCCCGCGGTGGTGGTCGGCGGCAGCCGCCTGCGCTGCGATCGTACTGGTCTTCGTCGCCGCGACGTTCGGGGAGAAGCGCCCGGTCGCGACGGCGGGCTATGCCCCGCGTACCGGCCCTGCAGCCGCCGACGAGAAAAACCAGAATGAGGAGAACGCCGCCGGGAAGGAATCCGGCGCGAAAAATACCGGCGCCGTCAAACCGGAAGCGGGCAAAGCGGCCACGAAATCCGCGAAGGCAGCACCGGCGAAGGTGGAAAAAGAGTCCGACAACGAAGCCCGAAAGAAACTGCTGGAGGGCCTCTTCGCCAGGGCCACGGCGATCAAGAGCGGCAGATTCACCGCCCGCGTCGAGTGGGGCCCGGCGAAGCTGGGCGCACCCTCGGCCCCGGCGAGGGGGCGACGGGGCCGGGCCGGGACGCCAGCCAGTGGGATGATGGGGCCAATGATGATGGGCGGTCGGGGTGGAATGGGTTCCGTCGGCGGGCCAAACGGCCCCCCGAGGGAAATTGAGCTGATCGTTGCCGGTGAAAGCTGGCTCTTGCGGCCGGGTCCATCCCACGAGACCGTTTTTATCAATCACTCCAGCCACTCGTTCTCCTTCTCCTTCACGGACGGCCCACGAGCACTGAATGCCGACAAACTTACGATCGACCGCTCCTATCCGGCCGGGTCGGCACAATTCAGTGGGTTGCCGGTACCGCTCCGGGCGGGGACGATCTGGTATCCGCAGAGCGTCGCGTACCTTCGGGAGCACGCTGCGGCGGCACGCCTCACCGGGAAGGCCAGGGTTAATGGAGCCGAGACTCAGGCCCTTGAGTGGACCATTCCGGCGCCGGACGCCGAAGCGGCCTTCGCCGATGCCGAGTCGACTGCCGGCCTGCTGGCCGGCGGCGGGACATATCGCGTCTACGTTTCACCCCAGCTCGACTATGCCGTCGCGAGAATCGAATGCGTCGACCGGTTTGGGACGGCACAGTCCATGTTCGATTTTTCCCAGTTCAAGAAAGTTGCGGAAGGAATCTACTTACCCCAGCGGATTGAGATTCGCGAAGGAGCCGGCGAACGATCCATCGATGTTCTCAGCATCTCCAAAATCAACGAGCCGATCGATGACCGCGAATTCGTCCTGCCCGTTCCTCCCGGAACGCAGGTGGAAGACGTGCGCCCGCACGCGTACGACAATTTCAGGCCGGCGCCCGGTCCACGCTACGACCCTAACCAGCACCGCTTGCGCAACTTCACGACCGGAGCCGAATATCCCGAGGGTTTGCCGGCCGCCATGCTGGAAGAGATGGACCGTGACGTCCTCTCGCCGGAGGAGGCCAGAACGCGCCAGGCGCAGGCCCGCCCGCCGACCCAAAAGGTATCGGATCAGAAGATTGCAGAGGCCCCGCCCTCGAAGACGACTGCAGCCGGCCAGGCAGCGACTCCCAGGCGGCAGTTTACCTACGGCGGCAAGAGCCTGGACACCTGGGCCGAGGAGTTGCTGGGGGACCTCGAGCCTGAAACACGCGTCAAGGCACTCGAGGCCTTGAAATCCTTTGCCGCCAACGGCCACGCCGAGGAAGCCGCTGCGGTGATCGCCGAATTGCTCAAGAACGACGGGCCGAACGAGGAAGTGGGGGGAACCGTGCAGAAAGTTGCGTGCGACGCGCTCGCGCGCTGCGGATCGGCCGGAGTTCCCGTGCTCGAGGCACAGTTGGGGAGCAAATCGAGCGTATCGCGGGTGAATGCCGTGAGTTCTCTGGCTGCCATCGTCCCCTCGACCGACGCGGTCGGGGCGGCCCTGTTGAAAGCGGTCAAAGATCGTGAATTTGAGGTGCGAATGGTGGCCTGTAGGGCCCTCGCGCAAAATCATCTGGATCAACCCGCTGTCGCCGACGCGTTGGGGCAGGCCGTCCACGATGAAAAGATCGTCCGTCTGGGTATCGTTACCGGGCTCAGCGAGTCCCGTGCGGGGGCGGAGCCGGTCGTCGCCCTAGTCAGGAAGTTCCTCGACGACGACGACACGAAGGTGCACGGCATCGCAGCCGCCATTTTCGCCGCGCGGGCGCCGGTCACCGAAGAGAACGCCCGCGCACTCGAGAAGGCGGTCCTCGATTTGGGTTCCTGGGGCCGGTATGGGTTTGTCGAGAGTTTGAAAGGGCAGCAGGCGCGCGTTGAAGTCCGGCCCGAACTAATTGTCCCGATTCTCATAAGCCTGCTGGAATCGCGCGAGTCGTACGCCGAGCTGAACAGCGGCATCGACATCAAGTTCGCCGAAACGATCATCGATATCATTGGCAAAATGACCG
>JBLMWR010000561.1:0-2907 GCA_050257335.1 Deltaproteobacteria bacterium
ACACCGGTGCGCTTCATGATAGTTGTGCATCGCCAGACCAATCTGCTTGAGATTGTTCTTGCAGGTGGAGCGGCGGGCCGCCTCGCGCGCCTGCTGGACGGCCGGCAGCAGCAGCGAGACCAGCACCGCGATGATGGCGATGACGACGAGCAGCTCGATGAGCGTAAATCCGCGACGACGTGACATGACCCGGTCCTCCTTTTGAGCGTTAAGGAAAAGCGTAACGAAGCTGGGCCAGGAACCTGGTAAATCGACGTTGGGTTGGATGAAAACCAAGTGAGATAATGTCCCCGCATCTGGGTTGCGGCGTGATCTGTTATTAAAAATCACTGACCGGCTGGCCGTCGTTGATCGTGGCCAGGTTCTGATAAGTACTGCCGCGTACGTTGGCCGGGCCGGTCGCCATGTTTTCGCTCATGAACCGGACCGCTCCGTCCCCAAACAGGAAATGGCCGCCCCCGGTGTGCATGCTGCTGAAGCCGGAATAGGGAACGGGGGACATGTTGCCGTCCGGCGGCATCATCGACTTGAAGTTCAGCGGATTCCCCTGGTTGCAGTCTCCCAGGTGCAGCGCGATCCCCTGGGGCATGCTGTCGCAGCCGACCCCCGCCCAGATCGTGTCGCCGCCGCTGTACGCGCCGCTGGCGAACATCGGGCTTCTCCGCTCTCCGATGAGAAAGGTGTTGCTGAGCCCGTCGCGGAAGTCGGCGAATCTCCGACGGCTGCTCCACGAAAACGCGCCTTTCAGGGGTGCCGCCATCGGGCCCATCATCCAGTTGACCGTCCAGTCGAAATTCGCCCCCAGGACCCCCGCATAGTTGGACCGTCCGAAGGATGTCGTATTCGCCATGGGCGGCATCATGACCATGTAGCCGTTCGGGAGCGGGGTGTCGACCGTGGTCGGGCCGACATCCGAGGGACAGCGATAGGCGGGGAGCGCCGTCTGCAGCAGGCCGGGTTGAGGTAGCGTCGTCATCACGGCATTGAAGCCGATGGCCATGTTCGAGCTGGCGTCCATCCCCTGCGCGCTCGCCAGCGCATCGTACAGCGGCGTCTGATCGAGCTGCGGCAGGATGAACGTCCCCCACCCCCACCGGCTGGGCCCGTTCGGGCTCCCGATCCAGCCGGGCGGGAGGGTATTGGCGACGTCGTGATAATTGTGCAGGGCCAGGCCGATCTGGTGCAGGTTGTTTTTGCACTGGGCCCGGCGGGCCGCCTCGCGCGCCTGCTGCACTGCCGGGAGCAGCAGCGCCACCAGAACGGCGATGATCGCAATGACGACGAGCAATTCGATGAGCGTGAATCCGCGTCGGCGGAACATGAGAAACTCCTTTAACTGAAGGAAAGAATGCAGAACATGGCGGCAGTGATCACGTCGCACCACGAATCAAAAGGCAGGAATCGAGCTTCGCCACCCGCAGAATTTCCTGCACTCCCGGCGAGGGGTTGAGCAACTCGACCTCGCAACCACGGTCTTTCGCGCTGGCGAGCAGCCCCACCAGACCGCTGGGTGGTGCATCGACTCCGGTCATATCGAAGATCACCGTCGAACATTCGGGCACCTCCATCAGTCGCAACATCTCGTCGCGATAGTTGGAAATGCTGAGTGCGGTCTCAGCGTCTTTCGGAAGGTTGAATCCAATCCTGATGCTGAAACCGCTGCGCGTAATCTTCACGGAATCAATATCTGCGTCGTCAAAATCACAATCGTCAGGCATCTTCAGCCCCTTTGATTTGATGAGGGAAGCGAAATTCGAAAACGGGAATGAGCGGATCATGACAACGGGACGCTGAAACGCACCCGGAAAATCGGCGGACGACGAGCGCTGCGAACCAGAACATTCCACACCGCTGCAGCGCGCGGCGCTCGCCCCGTTCGTTGGCTTACGAAACGAGCGAAGTACCACGCCGGGCGAACGGCGGAGCATCGGTCAAACCGAATCGGCGATCTCACGCGCCCTAATGCCTGGCGCAGTCCCTGTCTCGGCGCGCCGCGACCTCGAAATGGCGCGTCGCAACGACAGACTTGCGTCCCGGCCGGCAGCGGCTGGAAGAGCTGCGCCGGCCGAAACATCGGATTCGGCGCGCAGAACCAGTGCACGGAGCGGAAATCACCGACGGATTACCGCGGCGGCCGCAGGATGCCCAGGCCGAAGCCGGCGCACGGCGAAACGTGCACGTCGGCGGGCAAAACGTCGCGAATTGGCAGCACATCGAGAGCGGGGCTGCCGGGGACCGCCCAGCGCTCGACCGCCACTTCAATTTTCGGGGCGGGAGCAGCAGGAGGAATGGAATTGTTGGAGCACATCGGGCCGTGACAGCCGGGGCTCGCGGGAGTTGGCGTTTCATGGCCGCCGATCGCCTGTGCCGCGTGGCCGCCCACGTGCCGCCGGCCGATCATCACATAATCCCCGCAACTCGCGTCCGCCGACGAGGGCGACAGCAGGGCCGAGGCCAGCAACACCAGCGTTGCCCCCCATACACCACGGCCAGTTTTCAACGCGGCCTGCGGGATCATGACGAGTCGGTACAAGAACAGGAATTGCTGCTGCGTCGGCAGAAGATGACGCACCGGCGCACAGAATGATGCCGTCTACACTACGCACCGATTCCAGCGATTGCAAGAGGGAAATGACGAGACAGCACTGGAATTTTCGGGGAAAACCAGGCGGCAACGTGGACGACGCTGCCAGCGTCGTCGAGTGCATCCGTCCAATATTGTAGTCATCTCGGTCCTCCGAGATGGTGTGATGACTCTCTCTGCCGACCGGCTGCCGCGCGAGCGAAGGCGTTCCCGCGCCGCCGCGCTTCGTCCGCCTGATCTCACTTTGCCAGCAGCGAATGTTTTCGGTGTTCCGAGGTCGACCGAGCAAGGAATGCCCGCAGACCATCCCGGCGACCCGGGAT
>JBLMWR010000562.1:0-4512 GCA_050257335.1 Deltaproteobacteria bacterium
GTCGCCGTGGAATCGACGGGGTTCTTCACCGCGCGGGAAAAGGACGGCAAGCCGGGATACGACAGTCACCTGGGTGCCGGGGCTCGAAAAGTCGTGTTGTCGGCGCCGGCCAAGGACAGTCCCGACCTGACGTGCGTTCTGGGGGTGAACGACAAGCAGTTGACTCCCGAGCACAAATGCATTTCGAACGCCAGTTGCACGACGAACTGCCTGGCTCCGATGGTTAAGGTTTTGCACGAGAATTTCGGGCTCGAAAAAGGGTTGATGACCACCGTTCACGCGTACACCAATGACCAGCGGGTCTCGGATCAATTGCATTCCGATCCGCATCGGTCGCGGGCCGCGGCCCTCAATATCATTCCGACTTCCACCGGGGCTGCCAAGGCGGTTGGGCTCGTGCTTCCAGAGCTCAACGGCAAGCTGACGGGAATCAGCCTGCGGGTCCCGGTCGCCGCCGGCAGCATCACCGACCTGGTCGCCACACTTCACAAAAACGTCACAAAAGAAGAGGTGAACGCGGCGATGAAGGCGGCGGCGCAGAGTTCGCTGAAGGGAATTCTCGAATACAACGAGGATCCGATCGTCTCCAGCGACGTGATCGGGAACCCGCACAGTTGCATTTTCGACGCCGGCTGGACCAGCATTATGAGCGGCAGCATGGTCAAAGTTCTGGGGTGGTACGACAACGAGTACGGGTATTCGAGCCGCACCGCCGACCTGATTGCGAAGATTGCCCGGCTGTAACAATCGTTCGGGACGTTTGACTCCAGCACTCAGGTTCCGGCGTGTTGGGATAGCCGGGGTACTTTGTTGCGAATTCTCTCCACCGCAAAGCAACGCGTCGGTTTGACAATTCCGGTGCGATCGCGCAACCCCTTATTCTGCAAGATTTTGCAATCGCGTCACATTTGAAGGTCCGGCTCCGATCGTTTTTGGCTGGACGGCCTTCCGGAAAAGCGTCACAATACGGGCGGTGGTCTGGTCGGCATTCGCCAACCGCGACGTTTCGGCAGAGGCAATCACGCATCTCGATGACCGGGCATACCGTCCTACAAAGGCTGTTGAGCGATACGCCGCTCATCGCCCCCTCGATGCTTAAATGTGACTTCGCGAATCTGCACCGCGAGGTGGAATTGCTGGAGTCGGCGGGGGCGCGGCTGCTGCATCTGGATGTCATGGACGGGCATTTTGTCCCGAATCTGTCATACGGGGCGGTGGTCATTCAGAGCTTGCGGAAGACCACCAGTCTGCCCTTCGAAGCCCATTTGATGATTTCCGAACCGGGCCGGTATCTCGACGATTTTATCGACGCGGGCTGCGATCTGATCACCATTCACATCGAGGCGGCCCCGGAACCGGCCGGCCTGCTGCGGCGAATTCGGGAACGGGGAGCGGGAGCGGGGCTGGCTCTGAATCCGGGCACTCCGGTCGATGCGCTCGTGCCGTACATCCCCGAATGCGACCTCGTCCTGGTGATGAGCGTCGAGCCCGGGTTCGGCGGACAGAGATTCATGCCGGCCGCCCTCGACAAGGTCCGCTTCCTGGCGCCGCTGGTCGGAAAGAACCGGCTGCTGTCGGTTGACGGGGGAATCGGTCCGACGACGATTTCTCTGGCGGCGCAGGCCGGGGCCAGCGAGTTCGTCACGGGGAGCGCGATTTTTGATGTCCCGGATTACAAGGAAGCGATGGAGAGGATGCATCTTGCGGCCAGCGGCGCGGCGGTTTCCGCGACTTCGGAGTGAAATAAGGGAGACATGGCTCACATTCTGCTGATTCGTCCGGGGTGCACTGACTTTGACGAGCAACACCGGATCCAGGGGACCCTGGATCTTCCGCTCAGTGCCCGCGGCGAAGAACAGGTCGCCCGCATCGCGCAGGACCTGGCCAGTTTCCCCATCGACGTCATTTACACGTCTCCTTGCGAACCGGCCCGCAGCACCGCGGCGGCGCTGGCGGTTGCACGGGGGCTGGCCGTCAAGGAAGTCGAGACTCTGTACAACGTCAACCACGGGCTGTGGCAGGGACTGAAAGTCGACGAAATCCGGCGGAAGCATCCCAAGGTGTTCAAGCAATGGCAGGAATCTCCGGAAGCCATCTGCCCACCGGGAGGCGAAACGCTCAACGAAGCCCTCGAGCGCGTCCGCAAGGCACTTGAGAAACCCCTCAAGAAGAAAGGGAACCTGGCGATCGTCGCCGCCGACCCGCTGGCGGCCATCATTGCGACCGTGGTTCGCGGAACGAAGCTCGAGGCGATTCCCGCGGCATGTGCCGGAGTTTGCGGCAGTTGGGAGATTCTGAAAGATAACGACTCGAAATCGGGGTCTGGAGAGTTCGCCGCGTCGGTGCTGGCGGCGGCCCGCCCGAATTAGACCACCCCGGCCGGGGGCCTTCCCGCAAGCCATCCCCCCGAAAGCCGATCAAAGGGAGCGATCGCGGATGAATTCAGCCGAAAAGACGGAAGCTGTCACCCAGGGGGCGCGTCCGCGCCGGAAGCGCGGCGTCCCGGAGGGGCTGTGGATGCGCTGCGATGGATGCGGCGCCACGGTCTTCCGCAAGATGGTGGAAGAGCACCTGGGCGTGTGTACCGAGAGCGGTTGCAATTATCATTTTTACGTTCCCGCGCGGAAGCGCATCGAGCAGTTGCTCGACGCGGACAGTTTCGAAGAATGGTACGGCGATCTCACATCGCTCGACCCCCTGGGCTTCGCCGACCGCCGCCCTTACCCCGAACGGCTCCGGGAGGAGCAGGCCCGCACGGGGCTGAAGGAAGCCTGCATCGTGGGACGCGGGTACCTCCGCGGCCGGCCGCTGGTGTGCGGCATTACCGATTCGGCGTTTATCATGGGAAGCATGGGATCGGTCGTGGGCGAGAAGCTCACGCGGGCGATCGAACAGGCGACGGAATTGAAACTCCCGCTGGTGATCGTCAGCGGTTCGGGGGGCGGGGCCCGGATGCATGAGGGTATTCTCTCGCTGATGCAGATGGGCAAGGTGTGCGCCGCCCTGGCCCGATACGACGAGGCCGGGGGACTGTTCGTCTCGGTGCTGACAAATCCTACCATGGGGGGCGTGGCGGCCAGTTTCGCCTCCCTGGGAGACATCGTCTTTGCCGAGCCCAAAGCCCTGGTCGGTTTCGCCGGGCCGCGCGTGGTGCAGGCCACCTGCAAGACGGAGCTGCCGGAAGGGTTCCAGACAAGCGAATTCATGCTGGCGCACGGGTTCATCGACCGGATTGTGTCGCGCCCGCAATTGCGCACAGAGATTGCCCGGGTCATCGATTACTGTGTAAAATAAGGTGTCTGAAGGCGCGCTCGGCATGAAATTCGATTTCCTCAAAAACCTCTTTGACGGCAAACAGCGGGTACCGAAAACCGACATCACCAGGCGGTTTGAGCTGATCGGCAGGGTCGGGCAGGGAAGCATGTCTCGCGTGTGGCGGGCCCGCGACACGCTGTCGGGGAAAATCGTGGCCCTCAAGGTGCTCGACAAGGAAAAGACGCTACGCTTCGAGGCCCGCTTCGCTCCGGAGCTCAAGAAACCCAGCGAAGGCGAAGTTGCGGTTTCTCTCAAGAACCCCCACATCGTCAAGACCTACGAGTGGGGAATAACGCAGGACGGTGAGCAGTTCCTGGTGATGGAATTCGTCGACGGCCTGGGGTTGAGCTACCTCGTCGACGTCCAGAACGAAGTCATGCGGAAGAACCGGCTGTCGTTCATGATCCAGTTGGGCGACGCGATTCGCTATTTCCATGAGCAAAACTGGATTCACCGCGATATCTGCCCGCGGAACGTGATGGTCACCGATGCCGACTTGCAGATCAAACTGATCGACTTCGGCCTGGTCGTTCCCAATACACCGCCGTTTCGGGCCCCGGGGAACCGCACCGGAACGGCCAACTATATGGCCCCCGAGCTCATCAAGCGCCAGCCCACCGACCAGCGGATCGACGTTTTTTCATTCGCCGTCACCTGCTACGAAATGTTCGCCAAGCGCTTTCCCTGGAAGGCCGCCGAAAGTCTCGACGCCGTCCTGCAGCACATCAACACCCCTCCGCACGACATTCGCGAGACCGCGCCGGGTATCGACGAGCAGGTCGCCGCCGCCATCATGAAGGGCCTGGCGACGAACCCCAAAGAGCGCTGGCAGACCATTGCCCCCATGATCTACCAGTTCCGCGAAGCGCAGGATCGGCTGTTTCCGGGCAAACGGAAAAAGACCGCTGCGGCCGGTCCCCTGAAGGAAATGCGGCCCCAGTCCAGGACTAAACCGGCGGCAAAACCCACGCCGGGCATCACCCTCGCCGAGGAGGGAATCACGCTCGCCGAGGACCAGCCCGAAGACCTCCGCCGTAAGCGGCCGGCGAAAACGCCCGCCGCGACTCCCGGGATCACCCTCGCGGAAGAGGGGATCAGCCTGGCCGACGACCAGCCCCCCGATGCGCGCGACAAACGAGCCTCGCAGCCGAAGGCTCCCACGCCCGGCATCACGCTGGCCGACGAAGGCATCACTCT
>JBLMWR010000563.1:0-2789 GCA_050257335.1 Deltaproteobacteria bacterium
AAGCTCGTCGGTCGAGCCAGAGGGGACGGTGACCTCGGGCTGCGGGTTGAAGATCAGGACTTCAAACCGCGGATAGCGCACAAGGCGGCGGTTGCCCGTGTCGGCGACCCAGATCTCTCCCAGAGGCGTACCGACGAAGATCCCCTGCGGGCTGGAGAAGCCGGAAAGCACAAAATCGGCGGTGTTGTTGGTCGCCGGCTTGGAGGTGGCGCTATCGAAAAACAGAATCCGGCCGTTGCTGGTGTCGCAAACGTAGAGGCGGTCGTTGGTGTCGGTGGCGATGTGACGCGGCGAGTTCATTTGCGCGTCGAGCCCGCCGGCGATCCGCGAATTGAAGTCCGTTTGACCGAACACGGCAGAAGCCGGCTGGCCATTCGAAAAATCGCCGCCGGCTTGTTTGCGGAAAAGGAGGACGCGGTGAAAGGCGACGTCGGAGACCAGCAGATGCCCTCCCACGGTAAGCGCAAGCCCATACGGGCCGCCCGTGTTGGCCGGGTTCGGGTCCGGCACACCGACAGCGGGAGTGGTGAAGTTCGGCTTGCCAATTACGAGATTCGCGGCTGGCATGTTCGTTCCGGCCAGGAACGGCGAGGGGTAGCGCAACACACGTCCGTTGCCGGTGTCGGCGACGTACAGGTTGCCGGCGGCGTCCACGACCACGCCGGTCGGACGCAGAAGATTGTTCGCCTGGGGCTGGTCGGCGGAGCCCGACGGGTAGTTCGGGATCGTACGATCGAGGGCCGGCTGGCCGATGACGAGATCCGCCTTGTCGCCGGGCCTCACTTTGCGGAGGTCGCGGAAACCGAGAATACGGTTGTTCAGGGTATCGGCGACATACAGATGGGGAGGATCGGAGGTCCGGTCGACCGCGACTCCGGTGCCGCCGATGAATCCGGGCACACCGAAGTAGAATTCGCGGCCTTCGACGCGGTTCACACCGTCGGCATCGAGAAACGCCTGGCCGAGGACGCGGGTGGCAGTCCAGTTGGTGACGGTTAACGGGTCGGGCCCGACCAGCACGCGGTGGTTCAGGCTGTCGGCAACATACAGCTCTCCCTCGAAGAAGACGGCGGCAACCGGGCCGGCGAGGCTGTTGGCCTGCGCTAGCGGGGAGCCGCGATTCGGCTTGTAGGCGAACATCGAGTCCTGGCCGATCACTGCTTTGGCTGATGGTGTGACTTTGGTGTCAGCGGGCCACTGATCGAAGGGATCGAAGCGCAGGATGCGGTGATTGGCGGAGTCGATGACGAATGGAACGTTGCCCACGACGAAGACGCCTTCCGGCGTGTCCAGGCTGCGTTCGGTGGGCGGCTCGAGGGGCTGTCCCTGGCTATCGACGATGCCGCCGATCAAACGCTGCGCTTCGCGGCCGGTGGACAGCGGGGGCATAAAGACCAGGACGCGCAGGTAGGCATCGACAACGTAGAGGCGGCCGCCGTCATCGAGCGCCAGTCCCTCGGGAGCGGCAAGAAACTTGAGATCCGTGAGACCGGAAGGGCTCTGGGGATCGACGGTAAAGGCGGTCTGACCGAGCACCATGTCGGCATCCGGTCCGCTGGCGGTGGCGCCGGGCGCGACGGCCGACGCGGGGTAGCGCAGCACGCGGCTGTTGCCCGGATCGCACGCGAACAGATTCCCCTGGCCGTCAAAGAGCAGCCCGGCGGCGACAAAGCGGTTCCCGACCACCGTGTTCAGCGAGAGCGTTTTCGCCGAGCGGCCTCCGTTGTTGCGTGTGTTGGTGGCCAGGGAAGGCTGGCCGAGTGCCAGGTCGGGCGATTTCACCGGATCGGACTGAGAGAACGGCTTCGGAAACCGGAGGATGCGGTTGTTGCCCGAATCGGCGACGAACAAGTTACCGGCGGCGTCCACGGCGAGTCCGGTGGGCAGACGAAGACCCCCCACGAGGGCTGTGCCCGGGCCGAGGGAGAACGTCGAATAGAAGTCTTTCTGCCCGATCACGACGTCGGCCGGAGCGCCGTTGGCGAACTGTTTGGCGTTTCTCCATGCGAGGACGCGGTTGTTGGAAGTGTCGGCGACGTAAAGGATGGGCGGATTCGCGCTCTTATCGATCGCGATTCCCTGCGGGCCGAAGAATTCCTTACCTTCGACGAGATTCGGATTTCCGGTGGTCAGCGCCAGCCGCGGGTGGCCCAGTACGCGGGCCGGAATCGGATTCAGAGTGACCTGCGCGAGGGCGACACTCGAGAGACATAGGGCAAACAGGCAGAAAGACGTTAGGATCGCTCGTTTCATGGGCTTTTTTCTTATTCGGGCGGGCGCACGCGGGAGAGCGTCCCTTTGGCAAACATAACACGCGTGCCGGGAGCGAGCAAAGGCAAGTGGTGCACGAGGAGGCCAGCCGGGGGACCGGCCGCGGAAGTGGGCGTCCGCCCTAAATGTGCCGCACCGGCCAACTAAACTTCGTTTGTTTTCTGGAAATCGACGGCATTAGGGGCAAAATCGAGCCTTGACATGATACATAGTTTCAGACATTATGCGGAGCGGTGCTGCTCTTAGCGTTGCTTGGCTTGCTGTTTATGGGTACGGCGACGGCCGAGGCCCAGGAGAGATCTGCTGCGGACCTCATACGATTCTTGACCCACAAGGAGAACGACCTGATGGGCGTGTTCACTTGCGGGCAGGTAACGGCCGATCTGGAGGCAGCAACATCGCTCGCGAAGTTGGGCAACTCCGCTATTCCGGAAATCGAACGAGCGCTTGAGGCTATCGAGAAACCTGGGAACCGATGGAAGTATGGCTCACGGTGGCTGGCACGCGCCTACGCGAAG
>JBLMWR010000564.1:0-2758 GCA_050257335.1 Deltaproteobacteria bacterium
CCCTGGCCAGATGAATCACCGTCCCGGATTGGCGGATACACCCTGAGCCGGCCGCGATGCGCCGCGTCGGTTGCCGGATCTGCCGGGGTGGCGCACAATGCTGTTTTGTCCCCCGGTCTTCCTGTTACGGAGCTCACGATGGTGCGGACGACGATCGCGACGGTGTGCCTGTTTCTCACTTCGCTGGCGGCGCGGCTGCCGGCCGCGTCGGCTGCCGAACCGCACGACGACCGCTGCGTCATTCTCATCAGCGTGGACGGACTGGCGGGGTTTTATCTCGACGACCCGAAGGCTGAGTTGCCGACGATTCGCCGTCTCGCCCGTGACGGGGCCCGCGCCGCCGGCATGGTCGCTTCGTTTCCCACCGTCACCTGGCCCAACCATACGACGCTGGTGACGGGTGTCCCGCCGGCGCGGCACGGCGTTCTCGGAAATAACTATCTCGACCGCGCCAGCGCAGCCCCTGTCGCGCTCATTCCCGATCCGCTGTTCGACAAGGACCAGATCGTCAAGGCGCCGACGATTTATGACGCAGCGCACCGCGCGGGGCTCACAACCGCAGCCATCGTCTGGCCGGCGACGCGCAGTGCCCGCAGCCTCGACTGGACGGTCCCTGACATGGCCGGCGACGAGGCCTGGCCGAAGTATGCAACGCCTGCCTGGCTGGCGGAGCTGCGCGAGGCGGGGCTGCCGGTTGACCGGCACGGGGCATGGACGAAAGAAACTTCCGGGGGAGTACAGCGCGACTGGCTGTACTCGCGGATGGCGGCCCACGTCCTCAAGAACCATTCCCCCAATCTGCTGCTCATTCACCTGGTCGAGGTGGATCACGTCCAGCACCGCCACGGCCCGCGGAGCCCCGAGGCGTACTGGGCGGTCAGCTTCGCCGACGACCGCGTGCGCGACATCGTCGAGGCGGCCGGGCAGTCGCCCCACCGCGACAAGACGACCATCATTGTCGCCAGCGATCACGGGTTTTTCCCGATCGAAAAGGATATTCGTCCCAACGTGCTGCTCAAACAGGAGGGGCTCCTGAGCGATGACACGAAGCGGGCGCTGTGCGTTTCGCAGGGGGGCGCGGCCATGGTCTACGTGCTGGATGCCAAAGAGCGGCAGGAAGTCGCTGACCGACTGCGGAAGAAATTCGCCGCCGTCGAAGGCATCGATGCCGTATTGGGGCCGGATGAATTCGCAAAGGTCGGGCAGGCGACCTTCGCGGCCGATTCCCGCGCTCCCGACCTGTGGCTCTCGGCGAAATCGGGCTACAGCTTTTCCGACGCGCGGACCGGCGACGAGACGGTCGTCCCCCGCGAAGCGCGGGCCGGAACGCACGGCTATCTCCCCGACCAGCCCGACATGCTCGCCACCCTCGTCCTTTCAGGGTACGGGATCAAGCCGGGGTCAAAGCTGGAGAAAGTCCGCAACCTCGACGTGGCCCCGACGATTGCCCGGCTGCTGGGGGTGGACCTTCCCAAAGTCGAAGGCCGGGTGCTGGAGGAAGCCCTCCAAAAGACAGGCCGCTGACGGCCGTCTCGCTTTGCGATCGCCCGCGAATGCAGGGGAGCGCTGGCCTGCTGAAAAGTCACGCGCCCGAAGAGTTAAATCGAGTGCCGTTTTTGGGTAGTGGGTCAGTTTGATTCAGACGTGGCGTCTGGAGTCGGGGCGGGAGGGTTGACGAATCGCGCGGGGTTATCGACGTAAGTACCTGTATCGTCCATGATGAGGAATGGCGGATAGTCGGGCCGGTACCAGTCAAATTGGCCGTCCCCCCGAACGTTCAGGGTTGCATTCCGGGTGCCGACTTCTGCGTACCAGCGAAGGAATCTGCTGCGCAATCCCCATTCGGGCCATCCGGGATATTGGCCAGCAAATTTAAAGAATGGCTTGTAGGCACTGCGAAAGACATTTTCGCCGATGCCGTTATCCCAGTATGATCCATTGTCTGGATCTCCAGTCGTCAAAATGAATTCCTTACTCGTTCGCTCATTCAGCCAGCACGCCGGGCCGAAGCTCAGCACATAGAGAGTTGGCGTCCCGATGATCGTCGCCGCCAAAGTCCACTTTGCCCATCGCTCTCGTCGGTTGATGATGCGCACTGTCAGCCAGACGCAGAACGCGGCCAAGGTGACGCCGACGACTGTCAGGGTTGTTTCGGCCATGGCACCGATTCTACCATGCGGGAAGGAGGGCGGGAAAGCATCTTGACGGATGGCGGCCAAGGTCGAGTGCGCTCCTTACAATGAGCAAGCATTCAAGCATGCGCTTGCAGAAATCAGAAAAATGACGACTCTGCCGGCGAATGAATGGAAGGCACGAATCGAATTTTTGTGCGCAGGAGCGGGGGTCGCTGTAATTTGGATACAGGAAATGCCGAAGGCGGGAGTATCCGGCATCACGCGCTGGCTGTCGAAGGACAAGGCACTAATCCTGTTGAGCCTCAAATACAAACGGAACGATCAGGTCTGGTTTAGCTACTTTCATGAGGCATGCCACGTTCTGAAGCACGGCAAGAAGTTGATCTTCTATGAGCGCGGAAAATTGGATCAAGACGAAATGGAAAAGCAGGCCGACGATTTTGCGGCGAATATTCTGATTCCGCGAGAACATGCCGGAAAACTTCTGTTTCTGAAGGGCAGTCGCGCAGATATTTGCGCATTCGCGGCAAGCATTGGAATTGCGCCGGGAATCGTCGTCGGAAGGATGCAGCACGATAGGATAATTCTGCCAAGTCATTGCAACGACCTGAAGGTCACTTTCA
>JBLMWR010000565.1:0-5623 GCA_050257335.1 Deltaproteobacteria bacterium
CTTCAGGCCGAACACGTCCCAGCACTTGCCGCCGGCCGAATCCCTGGCCGTCACGATCTTCGGCCGCGCGGCTGGTGAAAGATTGGCCCTCACGAAATTCGGCGACTTTGGTTCATCGAGACGGGCGGCGAGTTCCACCTTCAACTTGACGGTCTCATGACTGCGCTGGATCACGACCTCGATCGGCCTTTTCGGGGAATGGCCGAGAAAGGCCCGTTCGAGGTCGGCCTGGTCCTGCACGGCGATCGAACCGACCTGCGTCACGACGTCCCCCGGTCGGAAACCCGCGGCAGCCGCCGGGCTGTTTGCTTCCGCGGCGTCCACCACGAGTTTCCGTTGTTCGGGGGTCTTCACGTCGTGAGAAATCAGCCCGTGCCAGGTGTTGTTGAGGTCCTTGATGTTGAGAAGCTTGGCGATGTACCGGCGGGCGTCGTCGATGGGGATGGCAAACCCGATCCGCTGGGAGCCGGCTCGGATCGCGACGTTGATCCCCACCACCTCGCCGTCCAGGTTCAGGAGCGGTCCCCCGCTGTTCCCCGGGTTGATGGCGGCGTCGGTCTGCAGCAGGTTCTTGTATGACTGGTGTTCGTTGACTTCGACGTCGCGCGACAGCGAGCTGATGATCCCCGCGGTGACAGTGTGCTCGTACCCGAACGCGTTCCCCACGGCGATCACCGATTCGCCCAGTCGCAGGTCCGAGGAGGTCCCCAGGGGAATCACGGCGAGCGCCCGGCTGGCCTCGATCTTGATGACCGCCAGATCGTGCTTCACGTCGTATGAGATGGCCTCGGCAGTATAGGTGCTGCCGTCATACAAGGTCACGCGGAGCGAATCAACGCCGTTGATGACGTGCTGGTTGGTGACGATGTAGCCCCGTTCGTCGACGATGATCCCGGTCCCCATGCCGTTCACCTTGCGCCCGGAGTTGCCCTCATAGCCCGAATCGCGATCGCGGGCGGTGCGCTCGCTGTGGATATTGACGATGGCGGACTGCGCGCGGCGAACGGCGCGCACATGGGGCGTTTCACGGGCGTCGGAGCCTGCCGCCGGCGACATCCAGGAGAGGACGAACCACGATGCCGTACACAGCGTCAGGCTGAAGATCCACGTTCGCATACGGAGGGTCTTTTCGTTGGCGAGGCGGGTTGTCGAACGACGGATCGCCGGTGCCGACTGGGGCGGCAGCGGAAACCCCGGATACCGGAGCGCAGATTCGCATCGCTCCGAAAATGCAAATCGTCCTGCCCCGAGATGTTGCTTGAAAGCCCTGCGCACGCCGTGCACAGATTACCCAAATGGAATATGAATCAGTTTATGACGAATGTGCCGGCCAGTTTACGGCGAGCTTTCCATCTCGCGCGCCACTTCGCTAAAATTCGGTAAACCCGGCGGACCGGTCGACCGTCGGACCTCTGGTCGCCGGCCCCTACGACCGATACGACCGCTACCAGGCGTCCCCGCCGGGCCGCCAAGTCCGTTTTCTCCGCAAACTTTGCGCAAATGAACCGACGCGAAAAGCTGGAAGCGATGCTCGCCGGGTCCCGCGACGATCCCTTCCTCCGGTATGCCCTGGCACTCGCCTGGCTTTCGGAGGGGAATCCCTCCGCCGCCCGCAAGGGGCTCGAAGCCCTGCTGGAAAGCGACCCGCATTACGTTCCGGCGTATTTTCAACTCGCGCAGTTGCAGGTCGGACAGGGCGAGCCCGATCTCGCCATGCCGGTGCTCGCCCGGGGCATCGAAATGGCCCGCCGCGCCGGTGACACCCACGCTGAGGGAGAGATGCGCGAGCTGCTCGAGCAATTGCAGTAAGAACCGCTACAGGCCGCAAGGTTTATCAATAGGGTGACACGGCCTGAGCCTTTTGCGAAGGGCGCGGCACTTACGTGTCGATGGGGCCGCCACGCCCTTCGCTGAGGGCTCAGAGCGTGCCCTCCGCTGTCTCACGGATGCCTCCCGGAGATCGTCCAATGGCGGTCGCTGGTTTGGCGCACCCAGCCAACAGGCAAGACGGCATCGGCCAGCAGCGCGCGGATCTCATCCAGCGAGAGCGCGGCGTGCAGCGAGTCGCGAAACATCTGCCGTTGATGGTCGTTGGCTTCTCCGGCATACGTGACGACAAGGCGCTCGAGTGTCTCCCGATCGGGAGGACGCAACAGATCACGGACGAAGAGCGCTCCCCCCGCACGCAACACGCGCACCATTTCCAGAAACGCCGTTCGCGGCTCGGGAATGTGGTGAATAATGCTGTTGGAAATGACGGCGTCGAACGCCCCACCGCCAAAGGGAAGCGCCTTGGCATCGACCTGTTTGAGTTTGATTTGCGAAGTGAGCCCCGCGCGGATGATATTCCGCTGCGCCACCTGCAGCATGTGGCCCGCCAGGTCGATGGCCGTGATCCGCAGATCGCTCCGCCGGGGAGCAAGACCGATCGGAATCTGAGCCGTCCCGGTCCCGACGTCGAGCACGCGGCACGTGGTCGCCCCCGGCAGGCGATCGGGAGCCATCGCCAGAAAATCGTCGGCGAACAGGCGGTTGACCTCGGAATGGTCCATCCGGTCGTAGTCAACGGCTTCTTCCGGCGAATCCATTACCTCGGGTTCGAGAATGCGCTGCATCATTGCCGTCACTTTATGGCTCGATTCGCGACATTACAAGCAACCGCGCAGCAGGCTGGACAGCGGCTCGGCACTGCGGGAGCAAGCAGGTCGCGAGGGAATCCGTGCGGCTCACTGAATTGGCGTGGGCGGCCGGCCACCCTCCCTTGGTGCGGCACCACTGTTCAATTGATGAAACCACGGCGTCCGCCGAGCAGCCAATGTCGCGGGCCGGTTTGTTGCACCCACTCGGACGGCAGTCCCACCGACGACGCCAGATCGCGAGCCTCGTCCAGAGTCAGTGCCGCCTGAAATCCGCTCCGCGAGCCTGACCAGCGGCTGCCACGAGCACCACCGGCGCAGCGGGACAGAATTCGGGCGATCGTGGCGGAATCGGGTTGGCGCAGCGAATCACGGACGAGGAGCACCCCGCCTGGCCGCAGGACGCGAATCATTTCGCACAAGACGCCGCGGCGGTCGGGCACGTGATGCACGAGGCCGTTGGAAATGACCGCATCGAAGGAACCGGCAGCGTAGGACAGCGAGCACGCATCCCCCCGTTCGATGCGGATGGCGTCACTGAGCCCCGCCTGCGCGACGCCGCGTCGGGCCCGTCGAAGAATGCCGACGCTCCTATCGACGCCCGTAATGTCGATTCCGTTTTGCCTCTTGCAGATCTCGATCGCAATGCGGGCCGTTCCCGTCCCCACGTCGAGGACGCGAAGTGACGACCGGCGCAAATCATCTGGATCAATCGCCAGCAGGAACGCCTCGGCGAACGATCCCGGTCGGGAACCTGTCAATTGAGGATCCTGTGCGTCAGGAAACGGCAACGGTAAAAGGAACTCACGCCAAGGCGCAAAAATGGCCATGTACAATCATGCCCATTGGAATGATGAAGCCAACCATCGCCCCGAACGTCACCCAAGTGACGACGGGGCCGACGGGCGATGGAATCGCCGCCGGAACTGCACCCGGTGCCGTACCGAGGACGATTCCGAAGAAGTTCCATCGGCGAACTGCCGGTTTGAAACGAGTGTTCAGCGATTCTCTCATGCTCAGCCTGCCTTCAACCGGCGAAATGCCGCGCACTCGGCATTCTTGCACAAGACAAATCCTGCCAAAGCGGCGCGTACCTGTCGCACACCAGCAGTGCGAAGAACGATCGAGTAAACCCGGTCGCGAAAGAAGCCCACGGGTAGAATTCCCGTGGGCTTCGTCGAGGCATCTTGCAGAAGTCGCTCGCCTTACGCTTTCTCGCCCTCGGATGGGACGTCGCTGCCGCCGGCCTCGGCGCCGACCGTCGCGAGTTCCGTTTCCGGTTCGGCAGTGGCGTCGAACGAGAGGTGCTTCTGATCGCCGGTTTCCGCCACGTTGACGGTAATCTGGTTTTTCCCGTCGAAGCTCCCCTTGAGGAGCTCTTCGGAGAGCGGGTCTTCGATGTAGCCTTCGATCGCCCGCCGCAAGGGCCGGGCGCCGACGTCAACATCCGACCCCTTGTCGATCAGGAATTCCTTGGCCGCGTCGCTGAGAACGAGCTTGAGACCCCGTTCGAACAGCCGCTCGCGGACCTTGGCCAGCTCGATGTCGATGATCCGCTTCAGGTCGTCGCGGGTCAGGTGGCGGAAGACGATGATGTCGTCGACGCGCCCCAGGAACTCGGGCTTGAATTCGCGCTCGATCTCGTGCTTCAGCCGTTCCTTCATCTTCTCGTAGCTCGAATCCTCGTCCTTCTTGCCGAACCCGAACACGTCTCCCGAGTGGATGGCGCCGGCGCCGACGTTGGTCGTCATGATGATGACGGTGTTCTTGAAATCGACTTTGCGGCCGAAGCTGTCGGTCAGGTGTCCTTCCTCCATGATCTGCAAAAGCATGTTGAAGACATCGGGGTGGGCTTTCTCGATCTCGTCGAGGAGAACGACGGCGTAGGGACGCCGGCGGATCTTCTCGGTGAGCTGTCCCCCTTCCTCGTAGCCGACGTAGCCCGGAGGGGCCCCGATCAGCCGGCTGACGTTGTGCTTCTCCATGTACTCGCTCATGTCGATCTGGATGAGCGCGTCCTGGTCGCCGAACATGAACGCCGCCAGCGACTTGGCCAAGAGCGTTTTCCCCACGCCGGTGGGGCCGGCGAAGATGAACACGCCCGTGGGCCGCTTGGGGTTCTTCAGCCCGCTGCGGCTGCGGCGGACCGCCTTGGCGATCGACTTGATCGCTTCGCTCTGGCTGATGACCCGCTTCTGCAGGTCGGCTTCCATTTCGAGGAGCCGCGCCGCATCGGCCTTCGACAACCGGGTAAGGGGGATGCCGGTCATTTTCGACACGACTTCCGCGATCACCTCTTCGTCGACCATGCCGTCCGATTCCTGGGCCTTCTCCCGCCAGTCGCGGGCCAGATTTTCCTTTTCCTTCTTCTTCTTGTCGGCCTTGTCGCGCAGGCTGGCGGCCTTCTCGAAGTCCTGGTTAGCGACCGCTTCCTCTTTCGCCTGGTTCAGCCGTTCGATCTCTTCTTCGAGATCCTTCAGATCCGGCGGGCGGACCATGGATTTGAGCCGGATCCGCGCGCCGGCTTCGTCGATGACGTCGATCGCCTTGTCGGGGAGACAGCGTCCGGTGATATACCGCGACGAAAGCTCCACCGCCGCCTTGAGCGCCTCGTCGGTAATCCGCACGCGGTGGTGCGCCTCGTACCGGTCGCGCAGGCCCCGCAGAATCTCGACCGCCTCGTCCTGGCTGGGGGGTTCGACGAGCACCGTCTGAAAGCGGCGCTCGAGGGCCCCGTCCTTCTCGATGTACTTGCGGTATTCGTCGAACGTCGTCGCGCCGATGCACTGGATCTCGCCGCGGCTGAGGGCGGGCTTGAGCACATTGCTGGCGTCGATCGCGCCTTCAGCCCCGCCCGCGCCCACCAGCGTGTGCAGTTCGTCGATGACGTCGATCGCCTTGTCGGGGAGACAGCGTCCGGTGATATACCGCGACGAAAGCTCCACCGCCGCCTTGAGCGCCTCGTCGGTAATCCGCACGCGGTGGTG
>JBLMWR010000566.1:0-4421 GCA_050257335.1 Deltaproteobacteria bacterium
CAGACGCACGTGTGACGGGGCCGCCGCTCGATTCACAACTCCGCTCATGGGGAGCGACCGGCACGGCGCGTTTTGCCGCGGATGCCGATCTGCCTTCGATCGCACTGACCCCGCCACCCCATGCCCAACTCCTCAACTGGGCGAATGCACTCCGCGAGCGCCGGAAGCCGGGAATTGCAGTGGTTTCCGGATTTGCAAAATGTACAATGATTGAGAGGGGGCGCGAGCCACAAAACCTGACGCCACCGGGGACGCGGGAGAACCGGGAATGCACCACGAAACAGGCGTGACGCCGCACGAGGAGCTCCGTGCGCTTCCTGCGAAACCGCCCGCGGACTGGAGCAGATCCGGCGGCGTGGCGGTGGCGGAGCTTCCGGCCGGTGCTCCCGTCGTGCCCGATCCCCCGTTGCCGCAAGCGGACGAACCTCCCCCCGCACCGCCGACCACCGATCGCGAAAAGCACTCGCTCCGCCCCCCTTCGACCTCGACGTTGGGGGGAACCTTCGCGTCGATCGTCTTTCACCTGTGGCTCCTCTCGATGCTGGCCACGCTGACGGGAAGTCGCCCCGAGCCTCCCGCCGCGCCGGCGATCGACTCGACGATTCTGCAGGAGGAGCAGGCCGTCCCCGATACCGAAGAACTCACCAAATTCGAGCTGACCGATCCCAAAGATAAGGATTACGAATCGGGAGAGCTGGTCGCAGCGGCCAGCATCGGGCAGATGAAATCGGTCGAGCCCCGCCCGCAGCAGACGCTGCTCACCGACGATTTCAACCCGTTGAGGCCGGGACTGGCGGTGCCGGCGATGAAAGAGATCGTTTCGCAGGGCCTGCAGCTCGACGAGCGCATCACCGTCAAGGGAACGACCGGCGACGCCATGGTGCCGATCGAAGCCGCCCTCGACCGCGTCACCTGGGAGATCGCCAATCATCTGACCGATCGCAAGGCGCTCGTCGTCTGGCTGCTGGACGCTTCGGGGAGCCTGAAGACGCAGCGGGCAACGATCTCGGCGCGGCTGCGGCGGATCTACGGCGAGCTGGGGGCGCTCGAAGAGGCCGGCAAGATCGTCGCCAAAACCGACCAGGCGCTCCTCAGCGGAGTCGTGATGTACGGCGAGCGGACGTTGTTTGTGACTCCCGAGCCGACCGACAAATTCGACGTCATTCAAGACGCCGTCAAGAACGCCCCCACCGATCCATCGGGGGTCGAAAACGTGTTCGGGGCGGTCGAGCAGGTGATGCACCGCTGGCAAAAGTACCGCACGTCGAACGGCCGGAGCATTCTGCTGATCATCGTCACCGACGAGACGGGAGACGATTTCGATCATCTCGAACCGGCGATCCTCTCGTGCAAACGGTACGGGGCGAAGGCCTACGTCATCGGGCCCCCGGCGGTATTCGGCCGCCGGCAGGCGTTCGTCCCCTACGTCGCCCCCGAAGACAAAAAGACGTATCAGCTTCCGGTGGACCTCGGCCCCGAGTCGTTCACCGTCGAAGTGGCATCGCTCCCCTTCTGGTTCAGCGCCTCGCAATACGAATTTCTTTCGGCCGGCATGGGCCCCTACGGTCTGTCGCGACTCGTGCGTGAATCCGGCGGCGCCTATTTCCTCACCGGCATGACGACCAGCGCGGGGCTCTCCCCCATCGGCAATTTCGATCCTCAGGCGCTCAAGGCCTTCGAGCCCGATTACCGCTTCGGCACACCGCAGGACTACGTCAACGACGCCAACCGCCACAAACTGCGACAGGCGGTGATGCGGGCCGCCGAATTGAGCCTCAAATACAAAGCCGGCTCGACGCCCCGGCTCGAACTGCGGGTCACTCCCCAGAACTACCTGCAGCAGCTCACCGACGCCCAGAAATCGGCGGCCGAGACGACGTACATGGTCGATGCGATCCTCTCGGCATTCCAGGGAAACCTCGAAGCGGAATACCAGAAGGAAAGCTCGCCGCGCTGGCGCGCGAACTACAATCTGACTCTGGGGCGGCTCCTGGCCCTCAAAGTGCGGGCGCAGGAATACAATTCCGCCTGCGCCCAGCTCAAGCAGCTCGGCAGCGGCGATGTGGCCAGCAAGACCAACCACTGGATCTTCCGCCCGAGCAAGAAATTCGGCGCCGGCGCCGTTTCGAAAAAGCTGGCTGCCGAAGCGGCGCGGCTCCTGGGCCGGGCCGTGGACGACGCGCCCGGCACGCCGTGGGCGCTCCTGGCACAGCGCGACTTGAGCATTCCGTTGGGCTTCGATGTGGTGCAGAAGTACGACCCGCCCCCGAAACCGCAGGAACGGCGCGCCGGCCCGGCGGGACCAGCGAAGAAACAGGTGCGCCTGGCGGACGACACGAAAAAGAAGCCCCCCGCCCCGCCGCCCCCCCCTCCCCCGCCGCCGAAGCTGCCGAAATTGTGAGGATGATGGTGATTAGTGGCGATCAGTGTTCCTTCTCCTTTTGGCGGCGACTAAACTGAGTCATCAGTTTGAATTATCCGGCCTGATCGTTTTTTGGAGCCGAAATGATGCGCCCTTTTGCAATCCGCCTCCTTGCCATTGTCATTACGGCGCTGTCGTGCCTCGCGGCGGCAGCGGCGGATGAGCCGGCGGAGAAAAAAACCGATCAGAAGAAATACCTGATCATCCACGCCGACGACGCGGGGATGTGTCATTCGGTCAATCGGGCCACGATCGAAGGGCTCGAAAAAGGGGTCGTCTCGTCGTGCAGCGTCATGGTCCCCTGCCCGTGGGTGACCGAATTCGCCGAGTACGCGAAGAGCCATCCCGAGAAGGACTACGGCATTCACCTGACGCTCAACAACGAATGGAAGCACTACCACTGGGGGCCGGTCGCCGGTCGCGCCAAAGTCCCCAGCCTGTGCAACAAAGAGGGGTATCTCTGGCGGAGCGTCGAAGAAGTCGCGGCCAACGTCAAGGCCGCCGAAGTCGAGACCGAGCTCAAGGCGCAGATCGACCGGGCGAAAGAACTGGGGATTCCCTTGAGCCATCTCGACACGCACATGGGGGCCCTCGTCAGCCGTCCCGATCTCGTCGAGGTCTACGTCCACCTCGGCCTCGAATACGACCTGCCCGTCCTTTTCTTGAGAAACCAGGATGAAAAGGTGCGGCGCGAATATCCGGCGATTGCCAAAGTCGGCCAGTCGATGCTGACGGCCCTCGATGCGCGCCGCATGCCGGTGCTCGACGGCCTGGCGCAGTTCTACGGCGGCGACAGCCACGAAAAGCGCCAGGAGAATTACCTCAAGACGCTGCAGAATCTTCCCCCCGGCGTCAGCGAGCTGATTATCCACTGCGGTTTCGCCGACGACGAGTTGCGGGCCGTCACCAACAGCGCCGAGCGCCGCGACGGCGACCGCCGGATCTTCACCGACCCCGCCACTGCTGCCGAGATCAAGCGCCTGGGGATCGAGGTGATCACCTGGAAGCAGTTCCGTGAGATGACCGAGGCGAGTTCGGGAGGGAAGTAGTGCCTCTTCGTGCCGCGAAAATTAAAAATCAAAATCCGAAAAGACAAAATCGGGGCGATTTGTACTGCACCGATGGGAGAACCACGAAACACACGAAATACGCGAAATCCAGCCCGAAATCGTTCGGTTTCACCTGATCCCGAAGTTCTGAGAATGAATGCATTTCAGACAGGAAAATTGGAGACAGGAAAATCGCACAAACGTCTCTTGCCGCCGCGCTTTTTTCTGTGTGATGTTCCTGTCTTCAGTTTTTCTGTCTGTTCCTTTCGGTCATTTGCATTGGAGGTCTGTCGGAAGAATACCTGAACCGCGGATGTCGCGGATGGCCGCGGATAAATCCGAACGAGCTGAACTGGTACATCCGCGCGTATCCGCGGAATCCGCGGTTAAATTCCTTTTGGTTCCGGCGCAAGGCCGGGCAGGGTCTTCTGGTTTTTGCGTTTCCGTAGACGTTCGCGCTTCGGATTTCGGTTTTTCACTCGAACTGGCCCGCCGCGTTCCCTTCTGGTATTCATCGTTCGCATGAAACAGAAAGATGCGCAGGTGTTTCGCGTCGCGCCGCGGCAGGCCAATCTGACGATCGCCGCCGCGCTGCGCCAGTGGCTGCCGGGCAAATCGTGGTCGGACGTGCGGCGGCTGTTGTCGTCGCGGCACGTCACCGTCAGCGGCAATCTGTGCCTGGACGAAGGCCGGCGGCTGAAGGAAGAGGAAGTCGTCAAGCTGCTGCCTCATCCCGCCGCCGCGCCCCCCCGGGAAGAGGACGTGCGGATTCGCTTTCTCGACGCCCACCTGGTCGTCGTCGAAAAGCCGGCGGGAATGACGACGCTGCGGCACCCGGAAGAGCGAAACTGGCCCAAACGCCGCAAGCAGCTTCAGCCGACTCTCGACGAGATGCTTCCGCGCGTCATCGAAAAGAAGGAGCGCGGCGCCAAGCGTCCCGGCAAGCCGGC
>JBLMWR010000567.1:0-2782 GCA_050257335.1 Deltaproteobacteria bacterium
CGCGTGTGCGCGCTGGGGGGCTGACCCGCGAGCGCGCCGCCGGCGTAGACGCGAATTGCCAGCACGCCGATGCCCAGCCGCTCGCATTCGCCGATCACGTTCCCGTAATTTGCCTCGACTCCCGCCGGAACGAGATTGCTTCCGGCGCTGGGGTTGAGCAGGTGGTACGGCACCTGGATGGTCTCGAAGGCGCGCGACCGCAGCACCTCCAGCAAGGACGTGACATCTCCGAGCGCGGTCAGCCCGATGTGCGCTGCCTTCTCCTGCCGGCGCACCTCGCTGAAGGCCTCCGCGACCCCTCCCGGGCCCAGGACGTCTTCGACAGTGATCGATGTCGGCTGGTCTCCCCGATGCGGAGTGATCGAGTTGTGGAGTTGCAGCAGCGTGACCCGCGTGCGGTTGAGCCGCCGCAGACTCTCGTCAACTGAAGCCGTCACGAAGCGGCGAATGTTATGCAGTTCGTCGGCCGGGAGGCGGACCTTCGTCGCCACGTGCACGTTCGCCGGCGCCAGCCTCGTCAGGGCCGCCCCCAGCGACGATTCCGACCGTCCGTCGCCGTAGGTGGGGGCCGTATCGAACCAGTTGATTCCCGCGTCGAGCGCGGCACGCACGGCGGCAAGCTGGTGGTCGGCGACGTCGGCTCTGGTGAGGAGTGCCGGCACCGGACCCGCGCCAAATGAGATGGCCGAGATTCGAATCCCCGTCGTCCCCAGCGATCGGTATTGCATCCTGCCCATGATACCGCCTCCCCGGCCGAATTGCGGCGCCTCGCAGTCTGGCCGCGACCGACGCTTGACGGGTCGAAGACAATCAGGGAGCATCACCGGCGTCATTTCTCGGCACCGGTTTCAGGTGGAAGGCTTCACAATGACTTTCCTGCGCCAGGCGAAATCGGCGTATTGACCCTCTGACTTCCTGCCTTGCCGCGGACAAACTTGCAATCCCGATGGCGAATGTCTGCGGTGCGCAGAATTCTGCGGGCGATCCTATGATTCCAGAGTTCGGGAGCGATAACTTCGCGCTCCACGTGCCCGCAACAGGCAACGCGGGAGCCGAGCATCTGCGGCTGACGTAGCGGAGTCACCGGGCCCTTATTGTAAGATCTCGGCATGCAGCTCCCAAAAGCCTACCTGACCGACCGTGTGACGCTCGAACAAGTCCTGGCGGAATACGACTTCGGGTCGTGCAACGCGGAGTTCCGGGCCGACTGGGAACGACTCCTGAGCAAGAGAGCAGCCGGTGACGAGTTTTGGCGTTTTGCCCCGCCACCCGGTCACCTCGAAGTCTGGGGAATCGCGCTGGTGAGAGACGGAAAGGTCATCTCGACGCTGGTCGATTCTGTGGGATGACGACCGTCGATCGCAGGTGGAGCCCACGACTGCAAAATCCGAATTCCGAAATCCCAAATTCCTTCACACCGCATCGTAGCCCCACGGCTTGCGCATCTCGCGGGAAACGTAGCGATTGGCGTCGGGGTCGCTCACGAACTCTTCTTTCGCCGGGTCCCAGTGCAGCTTACGCCCGGTGCGCAGGGCGATGGCGCCCAGGTGGCAGACCGAGACGCTGCGGTGGCCGATTTCGGGTTCGCAGATCGGCGCTTTCCGGGTCCGCACGCAATCGAAGAAGTTCCCCATGTGGTCGTTGCTGACGTACAGCCGCTCGGCACTGGCCGGCAGCTCCTGCGAGAGGATCTCGGGCCGGCCGGCTTCGATCTTCTGGCGGTTGACGAAGATCCAGCCGTCGGTTCCCTCGAACCGCACGCCGTTCCGCTCGTCAGTTTCCTTCAGCTCCCGAGCGGGGGCGCCGGTGAACGTTTCGGTTTCAATCGCCCGGCAGGTGAGCGTGACGCCGTTGGCGTAGCTGTATTCAACGTGGTAGCGCGGCGCAGTGGTGTAGCCGCCGGGAACGGGATCGAGCAGGATCTTTCCCTCGACGCTCAGCGGCCCCGAGCGTTCGGTGCCGTTGGCCCACTGGGCGATGTCGTTGTGATGCGCCCCCCAGTCGGTGATCGTGCCGCCTGAGTATTCGTACCAGAAGCGGAACATCACGTGGCACCGCTCGGGGACGTACTCGACGGCCGGGGCCTGGCCCTGCCAGAAGTCCCAGTCCAGTTCGGCGGGCACGGGCTTCGGATGGAACGGCCCGGCAGCGGGGCCGGAGGGGAGCTGCGTGACGATATGTTGGAGCTTGCCGATCCGCCCGTTGCGGACCAGCTCGCAGGCGAGGCGAAAGCGGGCGTCGCTGCGCTGCTGGCTGCCGGTCTGCAGGATCCGCTTCGTCTCGCGGGCGACGGCGACGAGCTTCTTTCCCTCGTCGATCGTGAGCGTGAGGGGCTTTTCGCTGTAGACGTCTTTGCCGGCTCGCAGGGCGTGAATGTTGACGAGCGTGTGCCAGTGGTCGGGAGTCGCGTTGATGACGACATCGACCCCCTTGTGGGCGATGGCCTTGCGGAAGTCGGTGAATTTCGCCTCGGCCTTGAACTTCTCGGCCTTCTCGCCAAGGCGGTTGGAATCGACGTCGCAGACGGCGACGACGTCTCCGAAGCGGCTCGCGTTGTTTGCATCGCCGCTCCCCATCCCGCCGCAGCCGACGAGCAGGATGCCGGGCCGGTCATTGGGTGATTTCGGCTCCTCGGCCGCCGCGCGGGCCGCGGTCTCCTCCACGAACCAGCGGGGGAGAGAAAGCGCCGTAGCGAGCGCCGAGCTGGACTTGAGGAACATGCGACGGTTGAGACGGGAAGCGCGCGTGGTCATTGTGTCGGCTCCGCGATTTGTTCCAAAGA
>JBLMWR010000568.1:0-4991 GCA_050257335.1 Deltaproteobacteria bacterium
GGCGACGGCCCGCTCGAGCCGACGGAGCGAGACTTTGCGGAGCGGACTGGCGGCGGAGGCGGCGTTCGACGGCTCTGGCGCGTCGGCCGCCTCGTGCAGTTTCCCGCTAAGATCCGCCTGCGAAAGGGCGCTCGTTTCGCGCAGCATTCCTGCGGGGTCGATGTACACGCCGCCCACGGCTCCCTGCGCCAGGGCCCGCGACGCGCAGCACATGTTAAGAATCGCGCCCAGCCCTGCGACAATCATCGCGCGGAACGAAATCGAGCACCACGCTGGAATCAGACGGCGAAAGGACGACATGGCCACACTCCTTGCTGGGAACAGGGGCGGCGGGGCGATCGCGACCGTATTGTCGCATAATGGCGATCGACCCGCAAATACGCCGTCCGAACATTGTCGTCGCAGGTCATGGTACGGCTTGACCGTCTTCACGCACCCGCCCGGCCGCAATATTTCCGCAGCAGGTCGGGAAGACGCGCCGAGAAGCGGCTGCGGGGAAGGACGTCGTCGCAGCCGGCGTCGCGGGCCGCCTGCAGTCGGGCCGTAGCCACGTGCGAGCCGAAGGCCACGACTGGCGGTCGTCCTTCCGCGGACAACCGCGCGAAGAAACCGGCCACGTCGAATTCCAGGTCAGCCAGGTCGATGAAGATGCAGGCGTACGGTGCCGCGGCGACGCGCTCAGCGGCAGCCTTGGCGTCGGCGACAACCTGCACGTCGAACCCCAGCATCTCGGCCGTGCCGGTGACTTTGCTGGTGAAGAACAGATCGCGGCTGACCAGCAGCGCCGCAGACGTGGCGTCAGGTGCCGTCATGTCATGCCTGTTTGATCGCGCCCGTCTGAAATTGTTGAGGGTCGAAATGGTCGAAGGGGTCGAAAAGACGAAGCGAGCGCCGCGAGCGACCCCATTCGGCTCCTGGACGCCTTAATGGCCCATTTCACAAATTCGCACAAGGAATTCTCGCTACTGGCGGCGTGAAGAGATTGCAGGACGGTCCTTCTGGGCGCACTGGCCTACACCGCCCGCAGCACGGTCGCCGCGCTCTGGCCCATCGCCGTGCGATTCACCTTGAGCGCCGTCAGGTTCTTCAGCGGCAGCGGCTCGTGGTGAATGACGTTCAGCCGGCACAGGGGGTCGGGGGTATCGTAATTCAGCGTGAAGGGAACGACGCCGTGCGTGAGCGCCAGAATGCTGGCCGCCAGTTCCACGGCCCCCGCCCCCGCGTCGAACGTCCCGAAGTAACTCTTCAGGCCCGTGAGGGGGATCGTTTCGGCGGCCGGTCCCAGCGCTCCGTGGTACGCCCGGGCTTCGACCAGGTCGTCGCGCTTCGTGCTCTTGCCGTGGGCATTGATATGGCCGATGTCCGCAGGCGACAGCGCCGCTTTTCGCAGGGCGGAAGTAATCGACCGCACGAGCCCTGTTCCCCCCGCCCCGTTCTGATATCCGCGTCCGTCGCAGCCGCCGGCGACAGCGAGAACTTCGGCGTAAACTGGCGCGCCGCGGCGTCGCGCGAATTCGTAGTCTTCGATCACGAACGCCGCCGCCCCTTCGCCCGGAATACAGCCGTCGCGATACATGTCGAACGGCCGGCAGGCCTTCTCCGGATCGGAGCGGCGCGAAAGGTTCTCGGCCAGCGTCAACCGCGCGATGTCCACGGGATGCACGTCCGAGCCGCAGGCCCCCACGATCATGCAGTCCGCCACGCCGCGCTGAATTGTGTGTACCGCTTCGGCGAGCGCCAGGAGCGGCGAGGCTTCGCGGCTGGTGATCGTGTTGTTTGGTCCACGGGCGTCGTGCTCGATCGCCACGTGGCAGGCGGGCATGTTCGGCAACTGCGGCAAAAGCCACAGCGGGCAGATCTGCTCCATGCAGTCTTCGTCGAACAGATCGAAATTGAACGAATCATCGCGGGCGCAGCAGGCGGCGGCTTCGACCAGATCCTGGGGAGTCGACGGGATCCGCCCCGCCCCGTACACGACCCCCAGACGGTCGGGATCGACATCTCCCCGGGCGAGGCGCGCGTCGCTCATCGCCAGAGACGCCGCGCTGACTCCCAGTTGGATGTCCCGCGACATGATCTTCACCAGTTTCCGCTGCCGCAGGAATTTAAGAGGATCGAAATCCTCGATCTCTGCAGCCAGGCGGCAGGGAAGGTGCTCGTTCGTAAAGGACTTCAGGAAGCCGATCCCCGAGCGCCCCGCAAGCAGATTGCGCCAAAAGGCCTCCTTCCCGATTCCCACCGGGGAGACCACTCCCATGCCCGTGACGACCACGCGCGGAAGTTGAGATGTCAAAGCCATCATAGCCCGAGACCTTATGATTTCCGTGGGCGGCGATCCTGAACGCACACCGGACGAAAATCACGTCCTGGTCACGTCATCCCTGACGACATTCTGCCCGAACAATTCGGCCCGCCATCTCAGAAATCATTCTCAGGCGGCAGAAAGCCTCTTTAGTGTACACTCAGCAGGGGACAGTGTGCAAATGTAATATTATCGGCAAACACAGTTTGCGCCGATGAGTCGGCCCCAACTACTCACTTTGGATACAAAATGAATACGGCAGGTGTTAACTTATTTCTGCACAACAGGTTGCGCTATGCCGTCACGTTCCCGCCAGCTTTCCGTCCCGCAGAGTCAGGACGTGATCGGCGGCTTGAATGTGGCTGCGATCGTGGGTCACGATGACCACCGTCGACCCGTGGTCGTCGCGCAATTCGCGCAAGTACCGGTAGATTTCGGCTCCGGACTCGCTGTCAAGTTCGCCTGTCGGTTCGTCGGCAAGGACCAGCCTGGGGCGTTTGAGCAGGGCCCGCGCGATCGCTACCCGCTGCTGTTCCCCGCCCGACAACTGGCTGGGGCGGTGGTCGACACGGTCTCGCAGCCCGACGCGCTCCAGTAAGTCCATCGCTTCCGAACGCTGCGCGGGGGGAACGCCCTGCGGAAAGAACGGAACAAGGACGTTTTCGACGGCGGTCAGGTTCGCCAGGAGGTTGAAGTTCTGAAAAACGAACCCCACCTGCTCGCGGCGATACGTGTCACGCTCGCGGCGGGTCAACTGCGACAGTCGCCGCCCCTCGCAGACGATCTCGCCGCTCGTGGGTTGATCGAGGGCCCCCAGCAGGTAAAGAAGGCTGCTCTTTCCGCTTCCCGAGGGACCAACCACGAAAGTCATGGCCCCTCTTACGATCCGACACGAAAGCTCGCGCAACGCACGAACTTCCGCAGGACCCCGCCGGTATGTCTTGGTGACATTTTCGATGTCGATCATTTTGAGTCTCGGCGGATGACACGGCACAAGTTCGACGAAAGCGGCCCGGCTTCTGAGGAGCAGCCGGGCTGCCGGACATTTATCCCCGGCGGATGGCGTCCATGGGCATCATCCGCGAGGCGCGGATCGCCGGGTACAACCCCCCCAGGACGCCCAGAATGGCGCTGAAGGCGACGCTCGCGATGAGCAGGCGGGGCCCGGCATACAGGTGAATGCGCGTGGGCCAGTGGGCGTTGATGGCCAGCGTTGCGATCCACCCCAATACGGAACCGACAGCCCCACCCGCCACTCCCAGAAGCCCGCTTTCGAAGGCGATCAACCGCAGCACATGCGCGTTCGACCAGCCATTGGCCTTCAGAATCCCGAACTCGATGAATCGCTCGGTGACGCTCATCAGCATGGTGTTGACGATCCCTACGAATGCGATCGAGACGCCGATGCCTGTCATCAGAAGCAGAAAAATGTCGAGGTCGGCGCTGAATTTCTTGAATTCCCGCGCCCAATCCTCGGAATCGCGGACTTCGACCGGCAGTTCTTCGCCTGCGGGCTCGCGCTTCGGCCGGGCGGCATCGCCTGCCGCCGCGATGATTTTGCCCACGGGGTTTCCGCCCGGTTTCCCTTCCGGATTCGCGGGTGCAAATGCTCCGAACAGATCGAACGCCGACGATCGGGATTCAATGACCCGGCCGCGGAACAGCTCCCTGATCTGGCTCGTCAACTTTTCGCGGTCGACGCCGGGTTCGGGTTCAACGTAGAAGCAGCAGGCCCAGTCGTCTCCGATGCGGGCCGCCTGTCTCACGGCATCGATGTCCAGAATAATCGCCACGTCCAGAAACAGGGAATTGCACTGGTAGATGCCGACGATCTCGAGGTCCAGCCCGTCGATGCGAAGCTTGTCGCCGACCTTTTTCTTGAACTGGTCGGCAATGGGGCGGCTGACCATGGCGTTGAGCGTCCCTTTGTCGTCGTCGGTGAGGACCCGCCCTTCTTTGAGCCCTTCCCGATACACGCTGTACCGCAACTTATGCGATTGTTCCAAATCCGATCCGAACAACAGCCGCGGCGGATTGAAGCTCGGCTTCCCCTCGACCATGTTGGCCCGCGTCCAGACCTCGGGATGGACGATATGCACTCCCTCGAGCCGGGCGATTTCGGCCCCCCAGGCCGTGGGGATGCGGGAAAAAATCGGCACAGGGGCGCCCGCCTGAATGACGGCGAACCCCGGGACCTTGCCGAACGTGGCCGCGACCGAGGCTTCGATCCCATCGGCGACGGAAAAGAGCCCGACCATGCCTGCGATGGCGACCGTCAGCCCGCATAATGCCAGCAGGGTGCGCAGCGGACGACTGAACAGGTTCTTCAGGGCGAAACGAAACATGTCGCGTCATTTTAGGAGGGACCGCGCCGTGGGGAAAGGGGAGGGTGCGGGAGCAGGCCTGGGACGGCCGGGTGGCGGGCTCAGAGCGGTCGAATGCCGATCAGACCCGATGGCAGGGGAGGCTCACAGCCTGCCGTGCCGGATGACCGGAGTTGAGAATCGAGCGGCGGCTTCATCCTGAGCCGTCCGACGGGGCGGCCGCTCGAACGACGTGCGATCCTTCCGTTACTTCCGTTTGGACGTGAACGCGCCCCGCCGTGTCCAGCGTGCCTTGTGCCGCTCTGGCCCCGCCGCTCGCCCTGCAAAACGGATGCGCTCGCTTTGCATTCCCCCGCCCTCCTGCG
>JBLMWR010000569.1:0-5059 GCA_050257335.1 Deltaproteobacteria bacterium
CGCGCGCAGCGGCGAAGTACGCAAGGACGGCGAGCAGGATGGGGACAAGCAGCGCTGCGCCTTCTCGAAACGAGCCGGTACCCGCCGGGATGTGCCGCAGCGCCGCCAGGCACGCTGCCGACATGGCGGCGGTGGCCAGCAGGGTCTTGGCGGTGGTGACGGCCAGTCTCCGCCAGTCCAGTCGACCGATGCGTTTCTGGATCAACAATGCCAGGCACACGACCTGAAAGCTCGCCGAGATCGCCGTGCTCAGCGCCAGCCCCCGTTCCGCCAGCGGCCAGATGAGGCTCAGGTTCATCGTCAGGTCGAGGACCACCGCCGACAGTCCCAGGATCACCGGAATTCGCCGCTCGCCCACCGCATAGAAGCCGCGGTACAGGACGGGAATGCCGCAATACGCCCACACCCCCGCGCTGTACGCGACCAGAACGGCCGCGGTGCGCGCGGTGTCGGCCGCGTCGAACTGCCCGTGCTGGAAGAGGAGTCGCGTGAGCGGCTCGGAGACGATCGCCAGCCCGGCGCTGGCGGGAATCCCGATCACGATCACCAGCCGCAACCCCAGCGACAGATCGTTTCGCACCCGGTCGAACTCACCGCGGGCCGCATGCCGCGCCAGCAGCGGAAACAGGACCGTCCCCAGCGCCACCCCGAAGACCCCCAGCGGAAACTGATACATCCGTTCGGCGTACGACAGGGCCGAGACGCCCCCGGGCTGCAGCGGAAACGCCAGCCCGGCGGGGGCCAGCCAGCCTCCCGACCTGTCGGCCGGTTGCGTCAGCGTCCAGGCAAGAAGCCGGTCAAGCGCCGTATTAATCTGCGTGATCGAGAGCCCCAGCGTCACCGGGACCATGGCCCGCGCGATTTCGCGCACGGCAGGGCGCACCGATTGCCAATGACGGTCGAAGCGGAAACCGAGCCGATGCAGCGTCGGCAACTGCAGCGCCAGTTGCAAAACTCCGGCGATGACGATGCACGCGGCCAGAGCGTAGGCCTGGGCGACGCGATCGGGCTCGAACCACGGATCGACCAGCCAGATGCTCGCGATCCAGCAGAGGTTGAGCACCGCCGGGACCAGCGCCGGCCAGGTGAAATGTCCCAGCGCGTGCAGAACGGCCGTCACCTGCGCGGCCAGACACATCAGCAGCGTGTACGGCAGCATGACCGCCGTCAGTCCCAGCAGCAATCGGGCGTCGGCGTGGCCGGCCAGCAACGGCGACAGTCCCCACAGGATCAGCTCGCCGGCAAGCACCATCGCGGCAAGGCCCGCCGCCAGAAACGTCAGCACGGCGCTGGCGAGTTGCCAGGCCGAGGGGCGGCGGGGATCGGAATCGTTTTCGAGCTGGCGGGCGAAAACCGGCAGGAAGGTCGCCGAGAGGGCCCCTTCGCCGAACAACCGGCGGGCAAGGTTGGGGATCATGAAGGCGAACGAGAAGGCGTCCCAGACCGGGCCCAGACCGAAGAGCCAGCCCGAGGCCATCTCGCGGACCATCCCCAGGAGGCGGCTGACGAGCGTCGAACTGGCGACGATGCGCAGTCCCGAAAAGAGGCGGGGAAGTCCGATTTCCGGGCGCGAGTCGTTCATGCGGTTCTGAGAGACGTTTCTGCGTGCCGCACGCCTTGGAGTCGGTCGCCGGGAGGCTGTGCAGAACGCCATACGTTGAATTGCGCGTGGAGCTTATGAGAAAACACTCAAACGGGTTTTCTCATGCACCGTCCCCCTAATTCGATTTTTTTACGGCCTCGTTGCGCGCCGGTCGCGCCACCACGCCCTTCCCGATGATCGGGGCGTGCCGCCCGGAACCCGACATCGGCCGATCAGCCGGCCTGCTGGGTCTGGATCGTCCCCGGGCGGGCAAAGCGCGGCGGGTCGCTGGGCCAGAGCTGCGCGCGATTGAGGTTGAGCTGTTCCAGAATGGAGATCACCCGGTGGGTGGGGAGACCCCATTCCTGGGCCCAGACGAGAATGGCCAGATTTTCCATCCCGGCCTGCGCGCGGTCGAGAATCATCTCCAGCAGCAGGTCTTCGTCACGGATCAGCTTGCCGATCAGCCCGAAATCTTCGGGTGCGAATTCCCGCCAGCTCCGGCAGCCCGAGAGATGTTCAAGGCATTTGAGACGGCAAAACAGTGGCCAGTACCGGCGGTACCAGTCGGTGAGTGCCCAGTCTCCCAGATCGCGGCCCCGCTTCTGGCTCTCGATCCACTTGTGTCGTTCCGCTTCCCGCAATCCTTCTTCGTAAAGGCTGTGCGCGACCACTGGTTCACCCTCCCTGGCAAAACGTGCAAACGCGGAACCTGACCAGGAGTTCCTCCGTCGCCGTCTCGAATCGCGCTCCAGGCGAATAATTCGCACGTCCGGTCAGCGCGGCAGACGGCCGGCAGATTGCAGAATCGTAACTTCGCTGCCGCGAATCGGCAAGACCGAAATGGATTTTGCGGGGCGCTCTTTTTCCTGACCCGCCCCGATTTCTTTTGACGGATCGGTTTTGGGGACGGTACAATGGAACCGTTGTCAAGAGGGCTGCCGGTTTCGCCGGGCAGGGACCATTCCGGTCGGTGACGTTCGTCATGCCAGGGACCGGGCCGCGTTGAGGGAAGGAGCGCATCATGGATGCCAGAGACGTCCGCTTATTGGAACAGTATTCCAGCCTTGAATACATTCTGCTGGGGGACTTGCGCGACATTCTCGAAGAGTCTCCCGACGACGAATCGCGGAAGTGGCTGCTGGCCGTCCTCGACGCCCTGCTCGAAACGCTTCCCCGCGAGTTCGATCTCGAGGACGAAGACGGCTACATGAGCGAGGTGCTCGAGCGCTATCCGAGCTGGTCGATTCAGGTCGATCGCCTGCACAGCGATCACGACCAGTTGTTCTGCAAGCTCAAGGAGCTGCGCGGGCGGATCGAGCGCGACGTCTGGGTCGCCCCCATCGCCAACGAAGTCCGCCGCGACCTGCGCGACTGGATCCTCAAGCTGATCGCCCACAACCGCAGCGAAACCCGGCTCATGCAGACCGCCATGAACCTCGAAGTCGGCACCGGCGACTGATACTCGCCCGCGCGGCCCCCGCGGCCGAACTGGTCGCCCGGCGCCACCGCGTTCACGCGGAGCCCCTTATCCGCGTACTCGATCGCCAGCGACCTCGTGACCGCATCCAGCCCCCCCTTGGTGAGCGAGGCCAGCGCCGACGGGACGCCCTTCACGGGCTGGTTCACGAGTGTTGTCGTGAGGTTCACGATATGCCCGCCCCCCTGCGTGAGCATCTGCCGGACCGGCCCGCTGCGAGACGTGGAAGAACCCGGCCAGGTTCACCGACAGCATGCCGGCGAAGTCGGCCCCGGTATACTCCGTGAACGGTTTGGCGACGAACACGGAAAGCCGTCGCGCAGGAGACAGTTCATCAAACGACCGAATTTTGGGACGTTCGCGGAAGATCCGCCCGCTGCGGCGCAACGCGGGGGTGGACAATGAGAAGTCATCGGGAGCGCCGACCGCCTTCGGCCTTGCTCCTCCCTCATCGGTCGGCGGCCTTCGATGCAGCCGTTGTGTGCCCGGAAAACCACTTCACCCGACCCGCCCTACCCCGCCTTGCCAAGGGGGGAGAGGTCGAAGAGCAGCGGATAGCGGTAGCGATTTTTGCTCCACCAGGTTTGCCAGGCGGCCGCCGCCGGCTCCCATTCCGCCGGATCGCCGCGCCATGTTTCGGCCGCGACTCCCTGAGTCTGCGTCGTGAGCCGCTGCAGCGCGGCGGCCGACAGAAACCGCACGTCGGCGTCGGGGTGCTTTAACAGGCCGACCAGATCGCCGATCGCCCACGGCGGCGCCAGGTCGGAAACAATCCGCATGGCGACGCGTCGCCGCTCACCATCGGAACCCGAAGGCGGCGATTCCACAAACTTGAGCAGCGGCAGCACGCCGTACTCTCCCAGGCTGCGAATCTCGGCTTCATACAACTCCGATTGCTCCGACTCCCCGATCCGCGCCAGCAGGTCGTCAACGCGATCGGCCAGCTCGCGGTCGGCGTGCCCCTTGCGGATCAGCAGCGGCTGCATCCAGTTTGCCGCCAGCAGGCGGTCTGACGAACGATCGCGATCGACGCGCTCCCGCGTGATGGTCGCGGTTTCGCTCGGCTCCAGTTGCAGGCTCTCGTGGCGGGCCTTCACCGAGATATTGCCGGCAGCCGCCGTGACACGCACCTTGTCGCCCGACTCGGTTACGCACAACAGGCACGTGGCGTCCGAAGCCGTGCAACTCCAACTGGACGCTCCTCCCGTCGGCGCGGCGTGTTCGACCACTGTTGCCGACAATGACGGAAGCACTTCCAGCGGCGCCTCCGGCGTCGAGCGACACCAGATCTCGCCGCGTTTGAGCTCGACGCACCCTGCCGAATGAAAGACGATTTCGGTGCTGCTGTTCATCCGCACCACGCAACCCTCCGAGGTCACAAGCTCGCAGCGCACGTTCTCGTTCGTGCGTACGGATCCCTCCGAGGGGCATTGAAAGTGCGAGAGCTTCGCCACCGGCTGCCAGGCCCCCCGGGTGCGATCGTCGTATTCGACACCCGCGGGGCCGGTCGCAAGCACCAGCCGCGCCACCGGCGGCGCCGGCATCGTCGCCGCGGGCGTCGGCGCCATGCCGGCCAGACCGTCTCGCGGCGCCTCGCGAAACTCGGGGGCCACATGCCGCGATTTCCAGGGCGGAAGTACCAGCAGGGCCATCAGAAATCCGAGCGCCAGCGCCAGTCCCAGCGAGATCCAGTTGGGCGATCGCGCCTGCACCGCCGCCTGCGCCGGAGTCGCCATCCTCGGAATCGCAGCGATGACCTGTTCGGCGGCGCGAGCGGCCGCCATGCGCGGCGATTCAAAGGCGCGCACCAGATCGGCATGCAGGTCGCGCGCATTCTCCGCCGCGATCCGGCATTCCGCGCACTCCTGCAAGTGCTCTTCGAGTTCGGCTCGATCGGCCGGCTCGAGCTGTCGGTCGATCCAGGTGCTGAAGAGGCCCCGAGACTCGTTACAGTTCATGTGTTTCCCTCCGCGACTTACCGAGTCGCTCCCGGAGAA
>JBLMWR010000570.1:0-2509 GCA_050257335.1 Deltaproteobacteria bacterium
CTGCGGAACCCGCCTCTCCGGCGGCCTCCTCTTTGGGCTCTTTCGGGGCCTTCTCGGTCTTCGGACCGCCAAACACGAAGACTCCGACCGGCATGAGCGCCAGCAGCGTGCCGATCACAAACAGCATCCCCGCCAGCGCCTTCGTCCACATCGACGGACCGCCGGAATAACTCAGGAAGGCCATCACCATCAGGCACGCCAATCCCGCGCCGGGAATGGCGGCCACGAACGACGTCACAAACAGGCCGGTTTTGGTCACAAAGCGCCTTTCTCACGAAAGCCTGCGGAAGTATCGAACGCGCCGGCTCCGATCAACGGTTCTCGCGATACGTTTCCCAACCCATGAACAGAACGATCGCCGCCGCGATGAGGTACAGAATGTCCATCGTCAGGCTGTAGCCGCCGAACGGAACTTTCAGCGACAAGTCGAGGATGGCGAGCAGGGCGACAAGCCCCGCCGCCCCCATCGCTCCAAAAATCAATTTCTTCGTCATTCGTCCGTCTTCAATTGCAGAGAATTCCGGGGAGAGACCGGCCCGAACGGGCCCTTCAATTCAGTATACGAACGGCCCCGGACCGGAATCCAGCCCGATCCCGAGATTTGCGACGGCGGGGACCGGGGTGGGGTTACGACGGTCGTAGCGGGGGACGGAACCGGTTCGCAGTGCCCGCTTCAGCCGGCGGGGGTTTGACACGGACGGACCGCGTGAAGGCGGAACGACGAACGGTTACGGCCGCGAAAAGAGTTCGACGATATGCCCGTCCGGGTCGTAGCACCACAACTGGTGGCAGCCGTCCGGACGCAGACCCGTCCCGCGCACGCGGACGCCGGCCGATTTCAGGCGCTCGACGGCCGTCTCAAAGTGGGGGACTTCGAAGGCGAAGTGAAAGACTCGCCCCGCTCCCGCCTCGGGGGGAGCGTCGGGAAGCCCCGCGTACGACGATTTGTCGTGTTTCAGGATCAGATGGATCTGCGTGTTCCCCGCCTGAAACCACAACCCCGGGAAGCCGAAGCTCGGCCGCTCGACCCGCCGCATCCCCAAAAGGTCCACATAGAACGCCGCGCTGCGTTCGAGATCGTTGACGACGAGCGTCACGTGGTCGATGGTTCGAACGCCGATGGGGCTGATTGACGCAGCGGAACTGGGCATGACGGGTCGAAAGCGAATGGATCCAATCAATGTAGCATGGGCTTCCAGGCCCGTGCGTGATTTCATCGGACGGGCCTGGAAGCCCATCCTACTCGAAACAATCGCCGAACCACAGCGTCCGCGTCAGGAAACAGGCGCCGCCTGCAGCATCAACTCCACGGCCTCCTTACCGCTCATGCCGACGCGGATGCCGAACGACTCGGCCTTCGGTGTGACGCCGACGATTCTGGCGTTGAAAAGGTCTTCCGGTTCGCACAAGGGTTTCGCGGGGGTTCCTTTGGCGATGGCGATCGCCTGATCGAACTCGGCCGCGGTTTTGAGGTCGTAAATCCCGCAGCCGACGATCCCGGCCTTCGTCAGGATCGAGCAATACTGCCCCTTCTGCCAGCGATGGCTCATGCCGATCGCTTCGCCATGCTCGAACTGCAACCTGCGATTCGTCGTGCGGGGGATTTCGTCGGTCATAGGGCACCTATGCAAATGGTAGCTCTGGCCGCGCGATTCTCCCTCTCCCTCTGGGAGAGGGCCGGGGTGAGGGCCGTGCGTCTCTGCGACCCGCCCTCACCCTAACCCTCTCCCAAAGGGAGAGGGAACTTGAACAACGATACCTCAACCACAACTTGCCACGTTCACGCCGGCATTCCCGCCCTGATCGCCTCCCCGATCCGCCACTGGCTGCCGTTCCCTTCGCGAATCACGCGCCGGTACAAGGTGTCGCGCTCGACGGGGACGCGACCCGCCTCGCGGATCAGGTGGTGCAACTGGGCGACCGAGAGCCCTTCGGGCGTCTTCGCGCCGGCATCGTGATAGATCAGCTCATGAACGACCGTCCCGTCGAGGTCGTCGGCCCCGAAGCTGAGGGCCGTCTGGGCCGTCTTCTCACCAAGCATGATCCAGTAGGCCTTGATGTGCTCGAAATTGTCGAGCAGGATCCGCGACAGGGCCATGACCTTGAGATCCGTCAGGCCGCTCGGCTTGGGGATATGGTCGAGCCCGGTGTTGTCGGGGTGGAACGCCAGAGGAATGAACGTCTGGAAGCCGCCCGTCTCGTCCTGCAGCTCGCGCAGCCGGCAGAGGTGATCGACGCGGTGCCAGGGCTTTTCGATGTGCCCGTACAGCATCGTGGCGTTCGTCCGCAAACCCAGGCGGTGCGCTTCGCGGTGGATGTCGAGCCAGTTCTGCGCGTCGGCCTTGTGCTCGCAGATCCGGTCGCGGACCTCGGGATGAAAAATCTCGGCCCCGCCACCGGGCATGCTCCCCAGTCCGGCGGCGATCATCTGTTCGAGCACCCAGCGGACCGGCTTTTTGGTGAGGAAGCTGAACCAGTTGATCTCGACCCCGGTCCAGGCCTTGATGTG
>JBLMWR010000571.1:0-5389 GCA_050257335.1 Deltaproteobacteria bacterium
ATTCTTGCTATCTGCGAGCGGGCGGGTGAATCTGTTATTTGGGGCTGGGCCGGGTGGCGGGGTCTAAGCGTTCGCCGGGGAATGCCGCGATCGCTGCGAACAACGTTCTGACCACCAAGCGACAATCCGGGCAAGCGGCATTCCGGGAACCGAACGTCGACCGTGGTGCCGGAGACGGCGGGTCAACATCTGAAAGCTGGCTGGCGAAATGTGCCCCACGAGGAAAACGGATGCACCCCCCATTCCACCGCGGCGGGTCCTCAATGTCGCATCCCCTCCCGCGTGAAGTCTATAATCCCACCACGCGGGTTTACCCTCTCCATTGCGAGCCCTCGAGGTCGTGGGAATCGATTCGATGCACCGCTACCTGAATCGACCGCTGCCCGCCGGTCTGGCAGCGCTGACCGAATTGGCGCTCGACCTTTCCTGGAACTGGAACCAGACCGGCGACGGGCTTTGGAAAATGCTCGATCGCGAGCTGTGGGAGCGCACGAAGAACCCGTATCTGATCCTGCAAAGCGTGTCTCAAAAACGGCTGGAAGACGCGGCCCGGGACGACGCGTTGAAGAAGGAGCTGAAACGGCTCTTCGAGAAACGCAGCCAATACATGCAGGAACCCGGCTGGTTCGGCCGCAACTTCTCGTCGGCCGACTTGCGGGGGATCGCCTATTTCAGCATGGAATTCGGGCTTTCTGAAGCCTTGCCGATTTATTCCGGAGGCCTGGGGGTGCTGGCCGGCGATTTTCTCAAGACGGCCAGCGACCTCGGGGTGCCGGCGATCGGGATCGGCCTTTTGTACCAGCAGGGGTATTTTCGGCAGGTGCTGGCCCCGGACGGCCGGCAGCTCGAAGCCTTTCCCTTCAACGACCCCACCAGCCTCCCCATCGTCCCGGTGCGGGATCGCGACGGGGGCTGGCTGCGAATCAAAATGGCGCTTCCCGGCCGGGATCTGATCTTGCGCGTCTGGCAGGCGCAGGTCGGCAAGGTCCCTCTGTACCTCCTTGATAGCAATGATCCTCTGAACGGTCCCTGGGACCGCGCCATCACCTCGACGCTCTACACGACCGACCGCGAGCGCCGTTTCCTGCAGGAAATTGCCCTGGGAATCGGCGGCTGGCTGGTCGTCGCGTCGCTGGGGCTCGACGTCGAAGTGTGCCACCTCAACGAAGGTCACGCGGCCATGGTCGTCCTGGCCCGCGCCCGGAGTTTCATGTTGCGCGGTCAAACAACCTTTGAGGAAGCGCTCTGGGCCACCCGGCCCGGCAACGTGTTCACGACGCATACGCCGGTCGAGGTGGCGTTCGATCGTTTTGATCCGGATCTGTTCGCGCATTACGCGGCCCGCGTCCCCGAAATGCTCGGGATTTCCGTCGAGCAGCTCATGTCCCTGGGCCGCAGGAATCCGGCCGATGATCGAGAGCCGTTCAACATGGCCTATCTGGCCCTGCGCGGCTCGGGTTTCGTGAACGGAGTCAGCGAACTTCATGGCCGGGTCAGCCGGCAGATCTTCGGCCCTCTCTTCCCCGACTGGCCCTGGGCCGACGTTCCCATCACGTCCGTGACGAACGGCGCCCATCAGGCCTCCTGGGATTCTCCCGCGGCCGATCGCTTCTGGCTGAAGACCTGCGGCGTCCATCGCTGGCGCGAGGCGATCGACGAACTGCCCTGCAAGATCGCCGCCTCGTCCGACGCGGCGATCTGGGCGTTTCGGGCCGAGTCGCGGCAAAAGCTGGTGGAATATGTCCGTCGCCGGCTGTGCCGGCAAATGCGGGAACAATGCGCCGCGCCCGACGTTCTTCGTCGGGCCGAACATCTGCTCGATCCCAACGCCCTGACCCTGGGATTCGCCCGCCGCTTCACCAGCTACAAACGGCCCAATCTGCTGCTCCACGACGCAGAGCGCCTGGCGCGACTGCTGACGAATCCGGATCGGCCGGTTCAACTGGTCGTGGCGGGCAAGTCGCATCCGGCTGACGAAGAGGGGAAGCGCCTGGTGCAGGCGATGGTTCAGTTCACCAGCCGGCCGGATGTCTTCGACCGGGCCGTGTTTCTCGAAGATTACGAAATGGCGCTCTCTCAGGAACTTGTCGGAGGAATTGACGTCTGGATCAACACACCGCGCCGTCTGTGGGAGGCCTGCGGCACCAGCGGCATGAAAGTCCTTTCGAACGGGGGGCTGAACCTGTCGGAACTGGACGGCTGGTGGGCGGAGGCGTATTCGCCCGACGTCGGCTGGGCGCTCGGCGACGGGGGCGACCATTCGGAGCCCGAGTGGGACGCTCTCGAAGCCCGGCAACTGTATTCCCTCCTCGAAAATCAAATCGTTCCCGAGTTTTACCGCCGGGACGAGACCGGGCTCCCCAGGGAATGGATCGACCGGGTCCGGCAGAGCATGGCGCGGCTGACTCCCCGATTCAGCGGCAATCGCATGGTCCGCGAGTACGTCGAGAAGGCCTACCTGAACGCCGCACGGGCATTCCGAACTCGCGCCGTCGATGACGGTCGGGTCGCCCGGGAACTGGCCGCGTGGAGCCGCGAACTCGCGTCGAACTGGAAGGACGTGCACTTCGGCGAGGTGCGGGCCACGGCCGGGGACGGCGTCTGGAATTTCGACGTCCAGCTCTATCTGGCGGACATCGATCCGGATGCGGTCCGCGTCGAACTCTACGCAGATCCGGTCGGCACTACTACTGCTCCGGTGCGGATCGTCATGTCGCGGGACGGCGCCCTGCCCGGCGCCATGAACAGCCACCGCTATCTCGCCGACGCGCCTGCCGCGCGGCCGCTCGAGCACTACACCCCCCGCGTGGTCCCGGCGCACCAGCACGCGCTCGTGCCTCTCGAAGAGCCGCACATCCGGTGGTTCAGGGGGTCTGCTCGTTCGTCGTCGTGAAATCACCGGTCCGCGAGGCATGCTCTTCAGAGTACGCATCCCATCGTCATACAGGAAAACCGGTCTGTGAGAAATCGATCATGACCCGCACGATTCTGAACCTGATCATCGACCTGTCCGCAGCAGGTCTGTTTCTGGTGATGATTGCGACCGGCTACATCCTCCGTTTTGTCTTGCCGCCGGGCACCCATAAGACTCTCATGCTCTGCGGGCTGACTCGGCATACATGGGGAACCATCCATTTTTGGATCAGCGCTGGCTTGCTGGCGCTCCTCCTGGTTCATGTGGTTCTACATTGGCAGTGGCTCGTCACCGTGGTCGGTCGGCGGCTTCACCTGGCATCGACGTCTCGTTCACCGCTTCTGCGAAGTGGTCTGATCGCTGTTCTGTTCTTGTCGTTGGCGTTCGCCCTGTTTGCGTGGATTGTTCACCAGAACGTGAAACCGATCGCTGAGCACGTCCCTCGCGAGCATGAGCGGGAAAAAGGACCGAAACCTGACGGAGGCGACCAAAGAACCAGTGGTGACGGTGGACATTTGCAAATCGACTTCAACATCGACATTTACCCCCTTCTGGAGAAACGGTGTTTGTCGTGCCATGGCCCGGGCCGGCAGCTCGGCGGTTTCCGCGTCGATCGGCGAGCCGACTTCTTCGAAGCCGATGGCCGGAGCCCTTTGGTCGTACCGGGCCGCAGTGCCGAGAGCTTATTGATCGAGATCGTCGCCGGCCGCCGGAAGTTGCGCAGGGCTGAAGTCCACAAACTCTCCGAGGACGACGTGGCCCTGCTCAAGGCCTGGGTTGACGCGGGCGCCCAGTGGCCTGACAAACCAGGTCCGTTGCGCAAATGAACGCGACGCCGCCAACGCGCTCGTCGCGTGTGATCGCGGCGAAATGTTCGGCGGCGCTCGACATGCTGGACGAGCCGTCGAAAATGGGCCAGAAACAACTCGGATTCGAAGGCTCGGCCGGAAACCATTGAGACTGGAATCGTCGGCCCGATCGAGCATTCGCTGCGAAATCCGAAGCGGTCGAATGACGGTGGGCCACCACCCGATATCGCGCAAATCAATTTTCCGAGACGTTTTGCGAAGTGACCAAATGCAACGCACAACCCTCGGGTGCAAATGGCCCACTTCCTCACTACGTTCTCCGCTCTCCTGCCCTGAATGACGTTTGGTCGATTCGGGCACAGGGCATTCTCACGCCGGCAGGTCGATGGCGCGGGGCCATTGTTCGTAGGCTTCCCAGTAGGTGCGCTTCAGGGCGATTTCGTCGTCGGTGGCGGCGGGTTGGACGCGGCCATTATTGCCGGTGGCGCGGGAGACCAGCGTGTGTTTGCCGGGAGCGAGCGGGCCGACGTCGAGCGAGAAGAAGACCCACGAAAATTTCGAGCGCGGCTCTTTCGCCAGCGCGGCCTCGCGCCAGGGGCCGTCGTCCACCTTGACATCGACCTTCGCGATCCCCGTGCCGTCGTCCCACGCGGCCCCCATCGCCTTGACCGGCACCTTGCCATCCACCGCGGCCCGGCGCGTCACGCGGGCGATGACCGACTTCAGATTGACGCGCGTCACCGACGACTCGACGTACACGATCTCGCCGGCGTGCCGCTCGCCGCGCACTGTCACGTAGTCCCGCGCCATGTAACGTCCCATGTACCTTCGATCGCGACATTCGATGCGGGCCAGCCACTTGACGTTTGCGATGCCATACCACCCCGGCACGATGAGCCGCACGGGAGCGCCGTTGCGGTGCTCGAGCGGCGCGCCATTGCGCTCATACGCCAGCAAAAGATCGAGCTTGAGAGCGTCGTCGAGCGTCATGCTCCGGCCGAAGGGGACTTCGATCTTCAATTCGCGGGGCGTCCCCGGGCGCAAGATCTCTTCCTTCTGGTCCTTGCCGTAGAAGACCACCTCGATCGTTTCGGGCTTGATCCCGCACTCCTTGAGGAGCGGCGCCAGCGGCGTTCCGGTCCAGCGGCTGTTGTAAACGGCGTTCATGAAGCCCCTGGAGGAGCCGTTCCCGGAGCACTCCAGCGTCATCAGCACGTCTTTTTTCGGGAGCGCTTTCAACTGCTCGAGCGTGAAGCTCCGGTTCCGCTCGACGAGACCGCCGATTTCCAGCCGATACTGGCCGTAGTCGAACTGGGGTATCCCATAATGCTGGACGCCGAAGACCTGGTCCTGCGGCGTGAGCCAGTCCTTGAGCATCTCCCAGTCGAGCCGCTCGGGGGGCGTGCGGGGCATGTCGAGAAAGGGGACCAGCTCGTCATCCGCATCGGCGGCGAAGAGCGGAAAATCGGGCATCGACATCCAGGCGAGGAGTGCAGCAGTGGCGGATGAACCGGCCTTCAAAGCCTCGCGGCGGGTGTGTTGCGGAAACATGGTTTGGCTCCTGGTTCCCTTTGATAGTGGAGGGTTAGGCTGAGGTCAAGGAGCCAAGAGACGCTTTCCCCCTCACCCCCAAAACCTCACCCCCGGCGGGCGAGGGGTGAAAAAC
>JBLMWR010000572.1:0-2970 GCA_050257335.1 Deltaproteobacteria bacterium
GTCGACCAGTAATGAGGTGATCTTCAACTCGACCGTGCTGCTCGTGGGAGGCAACCCCACCGGCACGCTGTTCGAGCAGGGCCTTTTCTTCGCGCGGGCCGGCATCACATTGACAAACTTCGTCGTTGCATGAGGCAACGGCTTTCTGAACGAAGCTTATTTGATTCCCTTGTTGAAATATAGCCGCACGTTGTGCGTCGCTCGCCCGCCGGCGACGATGTCGGGCCAGCCGTCTGCGTTGAGGTCATCGACGATCAGGTCTTCGGTGGCGATCCCGCCGTTGTCGACGGCGCGCTTCGTCCATTTGCTCGCCGTGTCGTCGGCAGCGCGGTAGATGAAGACCCCCGGTCCAGGAACGTCACTGGTTCCTTTGTCGCTGTGACCGATCACCAGTTCGTCGGAGCCGTCGCGATCGACGTCCGAAACCCACACGGCATGGCCGCGCTTCAGGCTGTCATCGAGAACGTGGCGGGTCCAGAGCGAGGCGCCCGCGGTCGGCCGGGTGTAAACGACGATCGCGTTTCCATGCATCGGTTCGACGGTGGCGATGAACGGTGTTCCGGTTTTCAGCTTGCCGACCTTGATTTCGCCGGCGCCGCGCTTCTGCGGTTCGTCCGGTCCGGGGGCGCCGCTCCCCAGTTGCTGCTTGATGATCTTGCCGTCACCGTCGCGATGGACGTAATAGACTCCTTCCTGGCTGGCGGTGACGGCCCCGATTCTGCCGTCCCCCGTGAGGTCGATCATCCAGTGGTTGTGCATGGCGTTCAGCTCGCCGTCGAGCACGGTCGCTTTCCACGGGTCGGTTTTGGGCCGGGTGGGAATCTCAAACGCCAGGAGGCGCACGCCGGCGCCGGTCGTCTTGTTGAGGGGCGAGACGACCAGTTGCGGTTTGCCAGTGCCGAGGATGTCGCCCCAGCGCATGCGATGCGTCCAGCTTTCGCGGCCGATGGCATGGACGGTCCATTTGTCGTCAAGGGACTTTCCGCGGGTGAGCCAGTAGATCGTCCCCAGGTTCTTGTTGTTCAGCCAGCCGGCGCCGAGCGCGAAATCGATCTGTCCATCGCCGTCGATGTCGAATGGGGCGATGCAGACGTTGTCGCGTTCGGTCTGGTCAGCGATGATCACCCGCGGCTTCCAGTCAGGGTTGTGGTACCAGACGACCCGATTCTCGGTGACGGCGACGACGTCGGTCTTTTTGTCTCCGTCCACGTCGGCCAGCGTCACGGCGTAGCACACCTCGCCGACTTTCGGGTCGATTTCGCGGGTTTCGAATTCCGGAAACTCCGCACCCCGGGCGGGCAGAGCCGCGAGAAAGGCCAGCGCAGCGACGGTCCCTGCCATCCCAGACAACCCGTGTCGACATTGCATGTGAACCTCATTCCAAAGAAAGGGCCTCGTTTTCTTTGAACCGCACCGTGTCGCGGTCCGTTATCATCCCCGCCAGTCGATTGGGTTCACTTTGCCAGAATCGAGTTGTACGTGCAACACGGCAGAGAAAAAGACGCGAAGCCTCACGCAAAGACGCAAAGGAAGGATGACGACGCAGGACGGACAATGTAATCTGTGCTATTGAACTACTGACGGTCGTTCTCTTTACGTGCCGGGCAAATAGTCAATCTGGGAAAGAACGAACAAGAACTGCGGATCTCGCGGATGGCCGCGGATAGATACGAACGAGGTGAATTGGCATCCCGGCGTGCCGGGATTGGGATTTCGTCAATCGTTATTCCCCCAAGGGGCATTCATGGCTGCCGTTGACGCCGATCGCCTGCTGATCGCCCGCATTCGAGCGGGAGACCAGGAGGCCTGGGCCGAATGCATCGCCCGGTTCGAGGGGCGGCTGCTGGCGTTCGTCGACAGCCGGCTCAGGGACCGGGCGGCCAGCGAAGACGTCGTGCAGGAAACGTTTCTGGGATTTCTGGTGGGGCTTCCCAATTACGACGACTCGACGCCGCCGGAGACGTTCCTGTTCTCGATCGCCGCTCATAAACTCACCGACGTCCTCCGGCGGAAGGGGCGCCGCCCGACGCTGCCGTTGTTCGCGGGAAATTCGGAGGGCAACGCGCCCGACCTTCCCGGCAGCGATCGGATGGCTTCGAGCCTGGCCCGCAGCCGCGAACGCCGCGACACCGAAGAGCAGGTTTTGAAGGAAGGCCTCAGAACGCTCATCGGCCAGTGGCTCGGGCGAGGCGAATTCGAGCGGCTCAAGTGCATCGAGCTGTTGTTTGTGCGGGGCTGGTCGAACAAGGAAGTCGCGCGGCGGCTCGCGATTTCCGAGCAGGCGGTCGCCAATCACAAGCACTTCGTCCTGGCCAAGCTCAAAGATTGGGTCGCTGCGTCCCCGTTGCGCGGGACCGATCTGACGGAGCTCGGGATCACTTGACGATTGAGCGTTTGCGAGCCACGAAGATGAGTTCGCCCGGGTACGACGTGGTGCCGTACGAATTGCGCTCGTAGTCTCCATAAACGGCGACGATCGTAAAGCCCGCGCGCGAGAGGATGTGTTCCAGCTCATAGCGGAAGAAGTCGCGCATCGAGAACGCATGGACGAGGCGCTCGTTCCGGCCGTTGGGATATGTCACGTCGTAAATCAGCTCGACCGAGATCACCTGTTTGAACAGGTCCCGCGCGGCGATCTTCGCGCGGTGGACCACGCGGCGTCCGTCGGGCAACGTGAAATCGGGGCCGCCGACTTCCTCCACTCCCACATTGTCTCGTGTGAGGGCCGTCAATGACGGATTGAAGACATCCACCACGAGCTTGCCGTTGGCGGCCAGATGCCGGTGGATGCAATCGAGACAGGCAAGCTGGTCGTCTACTTCAATGAGATGCTGGAAAGGACGAAATGGAATCGTCACAAGCGGGAATCGCCGTGATAGTTCGAAGCAGCGCATGTCGCTCTGGATGAGCTGGACACGGGATTGCACGTCGGAGGGCTCATCCTGCAATTTCTGGCGGCACACCGCAAGC
>JBLMWR010000573.1:0-5114 GCA_050257335.1 Deltaproteobacteria bacterium
GAAGGACCACGCTGTTCCCTGCGGCGGAGCACATTTTGCAGCTCGGAGAGGCGCGCGTGAAGCTGCGCCTGGAGCCGACGGCGTTCGGCGATCGGCAGCCGTTCGGAAACGCCGAGCCGCCGATGCGTCGCGACCACGGCCGGCGTGGTGTCGGCCGCGTCACGCCCGCTCGCGCGGTTCGAGTCGCGCAGCGCCGCTTTCACCGCATCGCGCGCTTCACGGAGAGTCGAATACGGCGTCTCAGCGACCTGGCGCGACGCCGCTTCCGCGGTCAGCTCGGGGCGGGCCGATTCGACTCCGGGACCGGAAAGCACGGCCATCAGCAGCGTGAATGTCGGCAGCATGGCTCACTCCTTCGAATAAAGACCCGATGCACGTCCCACGGTTGCTATGCTACGCGTCGCACAGCACCGGCACAATGGGAACTATCGCGTAATCCGTACGGCGGGCTTCGTCAGCCCGCCCGTGAGGAACGGAGAACAATCGCCTTAAACCGACAGGACGAGAACAGCGAGACGGTTTTTAATGAGGATCAATCGACAAAAGCCGTACATCGAGTGACAGGCAGCCTGGGGAAGCCCGCACTGCGAGGCCCACGTCACGAATGGGGCTGGTCCAGTTTAAAAGAAATGGACCTGTCCCCTTTTTGGAGACTACTCCACGCTGTCCCCCAGCTCGCGCCGCAGCCGCAGCAGGACGCGGGACTTGGCGACGCGGACGGCACCGGGTTGCATGGCGAGATCGGCGGCGACGTCACCGGCCGCGCGGCCTTCGACCGCCACCCCCCAGAACGCCCGCCAGGTTTTCTCGTGAAACTCGCCGCGGATCGATTCCAGCGCGGTGCGCAGCAGCCCCTCGGGGAGGACGTCGGCGGTCTCGTTCGCTTCGCCCGGCACGTGAGGATCAAGAAGCTGCTGGAGACGCATCGCGGCCTCCGTTCCGCCGACGGCGGCGGGCTCGCGGGCCCGCCGGCGGAAATAGTCGCGGGTCTTGTTGCGGGCGATCGTCAACAGCCACCCGCGAAACGTGTCCTCGGGACGCTCCTTTCGAAAGCCGTCGAGGTGCCGGGCCACCGCCGAGAAAACCTCCTGCAGGACGTCGATGACATCCTGCCCGGGCACTCCCCAGCCGTGGCACCAGGAGACCACCAGGGGCGCGTACAGTTTGGCCAGCCGTTCCCATGCCGCCGGGTCGGCGAGCTTCGCCTCCGCCAGCAGGCTCCGCGACGTCGAGCCGCCGCCGGGAGCGCGATCATCGGATGGCGCGCCGGCGGTCATGCGGCGAACCCCTTTCGCCGCCGCTGGGCAATCACCATCACCACCACGCTGATCACCAGCATCGCGGTCGAGATCGTTGCCATGAGGGCGAATGCTCCCCGCAGCCCCTCGCGCGTCTTGTCGATTTCGTGATCGAGAGGCCGGACGATCTTGAGCACGCCGACGACGTCTCCTTCCTTCCAATCCTTCTTCGGACTGCGGCTGTCAGGATGGTTGTGGCAGCCGATGCAGCTCTTTTCCATGTGCCGGGCGGAGTAATAGAGCAGCTTCCGGCGCCCGCCGTCGGAGGCGAACTGGGAATACTCTTCGGGGGGTTGGTCGTCGTGTCGGGCGTGAGTTTCGAGATATTCCAGCGCTGCGACGTCGAACTCTCCCTGCGGACCTCCGTCTTTGCGGCCGGGCCACGGGTAGCGGCTGTAGACGCGGACTTCGGTCCCCGGATTGCGGCGGCTGATGCGCTCTCCCAGGTCGATGGCAAAGCTCGCGGGGAGGGGCAGTGCGGGGTGCACCGTTTTGTAATTCTCGGTGATGCTGACGTTCGTCGTCCGCGGGTCGATGTCCGAAATCTCCTCGCTGTAAAACCGCCACACCTCGTCGAGCATCTTCGTTTCCAGCCGGGCGCTTTCGAGGGCCGTCTGGCGGACGAAATACTCCGAGAGACTCGACAGGTACCACAGGCCCGCGACGGAACCGAGGATCACTGCGGCCAGCACGCTGACGGCCAGCGGATAACGCCGGCTCCACCGGGCGACCCGTTCGAGGGGACTCATCGGCCGGGCCAGAATCGGCAAACCTTCCTGATAGCGCCGCAGGTCATTCCCCATTTCGCGGGCGCTGGCGTACCGCCGCGACGGGGTCTTGTTCATGGCCTTCAGGCAAATGATCTCCAGATCGCGCGGAATGCCGGGCCGGACGTTGTGCGGCGGTCGAGGGTCGTCTTCCAGCACCTGCAACAGGAGCAACCGCCGGTTGCCGTGAAACGGCCGCTCGCCCGTCAGCATTTCGTACAGCACGACTCCCAGGCTGTAGATGTCGCTGTGGGCGTCCACTTCGTGCGAAATGCCGGCTGCCTGCTCCGGAGACATGTAGGCGGGGGTCCCCAGCACCCGGCCGTCGGAAGTCATGCTGAGTTCCCCCGTGTCGCGCTTTGCCAGGCCGAAGTCCATGACGTGCACGCGCTGCTGCCGGTCAATAATGATGTTCGACGGCTTGATATCCCGGTGGACTACACCCTGCTCGTGGGCATAGTGCAGGGCGTCGGCCAGTTCCGCGGCGATGGCGGCCGACTGGCGCGGATCGAGCGCGCCGCTCTTGAGGCGTTCCTCGAGCGTTTCCCCGTCAATGTATTCGCAGACCAGAAACCAGACGCCGTCATCGGTCTGTCCCGTCTCGTAGAGCGATACGATCGCCGGATGCTTGAGCTGCGCTGCGCTTCGCGCTTCACGGAGAAAGCGCTCGACTTCTTCGTGGGACGCGAAACTTCCGGCCCGCTGGACTTTAAGGGCCACGACGCGCTCGAGCTGCACGTCCCACGCCTTGAACACGTATCCGAACGATCCAACCCCAAGCTCCGATCGGAGTTCGAAACGATCGAGACGGATCGGCCCTTCCAACAGGCGCCGCGCCAGATCGCGTCCGGCATCGGCCGAGATCTGGGCGCCGCGATGCCTGACGCCGGAGGTCAGCGCCGCGATCGCCTGGCTCCACGGTTCGTCAGCGGAATTCTCGACCTTCGCCGACGGATCCATTCGCTGGAGCTGTTCGACCAGGCCGTCCCGGGAACTGTCGAGATCCTCCAGACGAGTCTGACAGCCGGGACAGGTCTCGACGTGCCGCGCGATCGCGTCCCAGTGTTCGCCGGCGATTCTGCCGATGGCGAAACCGTGGAGCACGTCCTGGTTGGGGCAGGTCTGTTCCGTCACAGATTGGTTCCTGACGACGGCTGTCCGTCTAACTCGGTCCGCCATAGATATTAACGGCCGGGCGTTACAATCGTAATCGGGATGTGTAACGGCTTTCCGTTATATTCTACAGATCCCCGCGGGACGCTGCTGAACCCTCTTGAACTCCCATCCGGAACGGAGCACCCCATGACCCCCACGACCCGTCGTAGATTCCTGTCGGACGTCAGTTGCGGAATGCTGGTTGCCGGTGTCGGGGTTTCATTGGCCCGCGACCTGGGCTTTTCGACGGCCTGCGCCGAGGAAGGCCCGGAAGCTCTTCCGCTGGGGGAATATGGTCCGCTCGTCGATCTCCTCGAGAGTACGCCGGCGGAGAAGCTCCAGCCGATACTGGCCGACAAGATTCGCCGCGGCGACGTCGACCTGAAGAAGCTCATCGCCGCCGGGGCCCTGGCCAACGCCCAGACCTTCGGCGGCTGCGACTACGTCGGCTTCCACACGGCGATGGCGATGCTTCCCGCTCTGGAAATGACGCGGCAGCTCGCCCCCGAGCGCCAGCCGCTTCCGGTGTTCAAGGTGCTGTACCGGAACTCGCAGCAGATCCAGTCGGTGGGGGGCGCCTCGAAGAAGACGCTGATGGCGCTGCACGCGGCTGAACATGCCGCCGAAGGCGATCTCGGCGTCGCCATTCGCGATGCCTGCCGCAAGACCGAAGTGAAGGGGGCCGAGGAATTGGTCGCCACCGTCGGTAATTCGCCGAAGCAGGCGTTCAACGCCCTCCAGCCGGCGGTGCAGGACGACATCAACGTACACCGCTTCGTCTTCGCCCACCGCACCTACGGCCTGGTAGGCCTGCTGGGGAGGGAGTACGCCCACACGCTGCTGCGGCAATGCGTGCGACTGTGCATTGACCACGAACAGATGCGAATCACGCACAAGCAGGCTGAGTCTCCGATTCGCATGGTCCTTCCCAAATTGCTCGACCAGTACAAACTCGCCGGAAGAGAGTTCGGAAAGCGCGACCCTGGCGACGCGGCGATCGACGAGCTGAGCCGCACGATCTACAACGGCCCTCCCGAACGTTCGGCCGAGGCGGTGGCCGCCGCGCTGGCCGAGGGGATCAGCCCCGAAGCGGTGGGAGAAGCGATCTCGCTGGCGTCGAACCTGCTGGCGCTGTGCCAGGGCCCCGACAACTGGCGGACGCACGGCGATTCGAAGGGGGTGCATTCCTCCGACGCCACGAATGCCTGGCGCAACATGGCCCGCGTGACCGAAACCCGCCACGCGATCGGCGGACTGATCGTCGCCGCCTACCACAGCGCCGCGCACTCCCCGTTCAAGACGGGCGCCTATCCCACCGACGAGCAGCGGGCGCTGATCAAAGTTGAGGATGCAAACGGTCTCCTGGCGGAAGCCGAAGATGCCGTGCGTCACAACGACCAGGGGCGGGCCGCCGCCGCGATTCAGATCTACGGCGAGCGCGGCAATTCCCCCGACCCTGTGTTCACCATGCTGCTCAAGTACGCGGTCAGCGAGGACGGACGGCTGCACGGCGAAAAATACTACCACACGGTTCGCGAGGAGTTCCGAACGATCCGTCCGGCTTTTCGCTGGCGGCAGCTCGTGGGTCTGGCCCGGGTCAGCGCCAGCGCCTACGGCTACAACCGCGAAGACAAGCACGGGTTCCGCGCAGCCGGATATGAAGAAGCCTGCCGGCTCCTGGGGGTGGAAGCCTGACAATCGTGGAACGCCACGCCCTGAGCGAAGGGTGTGGAGAACCGCGATCGCCAAACGGGTCCCTGATTGAGCAAGCCGAAGCCTTGAGGTAAACTGAAACCGCTATTCTCTTTCTCGCCGAAGTCCCGGCCGCCACGGCCTTTTTCCCGTCTTGAAAAGGAGCAATGCTCATGAATCCTCATTCGCGTCGCGAATTCTT
>JBLMWR010000574.1:0-3071 GCA_050257335.1 Deltaproteobacteria bacterium
GCCACCCGCCAGTACGAGATGAAACTGAACATCACGCTGCCGACGATGATGACCGGGGCGGCCTTCAGGGCGGCGCGCGCGGCGCCGCCGCTCGACTTCGGCTTGCTGTCGGAATCAGCCATGAATCAACGACCGTGTTGACGGCCGCGAGGCGGACGCGCGTGTCCTGGAAAAAAACCTTTCAACTCGGCCGGAACCCCGAGTTCCGCACCTGCCGACGGGGTTAGCTGTCGGGCTGGGGCTTGAAAGTACCCTGGACCTTGTTCAGATCCTGCGCCCCGAACGTGCCGGCAGCGCGCCGGCAAAGTGGGTCCCCCGCTTCCGCTCACGCGGAATTTGGCGATATCGAGAAGTTATTGTAGTGTTCCGCCGCCCGACTGCAAACATGCCGCCTCTCGATTGGCTGTAACCGCATGGGGGGCAATATGTTAGCGTTCAGTCCCGAGATGGAATGCCGGTCATGGCCCATTGAATTGCGGGAGGGCGAAGCGTCTGCCGAGATCGTCGTTCAAGGCAAAGGAAAAACGGGGCGTGCTCGACGCGAATTGAACGAAATCTTTGGATCCGCGTCGTTGCCGTAATGCCGCCTCAATTCTTCGGCAGGCTTTCAATCCACGCGCGGAGCAGTTTCACTCCGGCTTCGTCGACGACCGACGCCGCCAGCGGCGGCATCTGGCCGCGGCCGCGCGTCGCCAGGCGCCTCAGCAGCACCGATCGGTCGGGCGCTCCGGGAGAAATCAGCCGGGCGTCTTCGATGCCGAATTTATCGTGCAGCGGACGCACCCCGATAAAGTTTGTCTTGGCGCGGGTCGTCGTAAAGCCCAGCTCCATCGCCGCGTTCCCCCCGCCCGCAGCGACGTGGCACTGTGCGCAATTGGCGTGCAGGTATGAGCGCACGCGCTGTTCGAGCGCCCCTTGTTCATCGTACGGATCGGGAAGGGCCGGGTATTCCTCGGCGGCCTGCAGCAACCGGTCGGTATGGCCTCCTCCGGGGACGGCCACGCGGAACACCCCCAGATGTTCGAGCGTCCGCAACTGGTTCGCGCGCACCCCGCCGTAATCATGCGCGCGGTTCATCTGCAGGGTATTGAGCCCGAGGACGAAGCCTGCCGCCCGGCTGTGGCACACCATGCACTCGGCCCGGCTCGGATAATGCCATACCTGCTCGAATCGCCCCTGCGGGGCTTTGCGATCGCGGATCGTGTACGTCCTGTCTGTGCCGGGTGACTCGACCAGCTCGGCGTCGGTCTGATCGTCGTTCCACCGGTAGGTGTAGCCGACCCATTCGTTCTGCTGAATCACCAGAAGCCGCGTTTCGATGCGCCGTCGCGATGAGGGATTACCCGCCTCGAGTTCGAGCGAAAAGGTTTTGACGAGCACGGCCCCTTCGGGAAACTTCCAGGCCCCCTCGTCGACAAAATCGATCTGCGACATGTCGGGCAGGGCGATAAACCGTTCTTTGTGGGCGCTGTCCGACCAGAGCGGGGAGTTGACCGAATAGGGGATGAGCGCCGGATCGACGGCGTGATTGGCGGCCGATCGGAACAGTCCCGTTTCGCTCAAAGAGCGCGGAAACGGCGGCCGCGGCTTTTCCGCGGGAACTCGCTCGAGCGTGTAGAGCGGCCCCGCGTAATCGACGAAATAGATTTCGCCGGAAGCGTCCGTGCCGAATCCGAGGATCTGGAACGGCGTGTCGGCGATCTCCTGATGAAAGGCGATCCTGCTGCCGTCGTATCGCGCCGCCCAGATCTTGCCCGTGCCGTAATCGCCGTAAATGTACGCACCGCGGAATTCCGGAAACTTCGCACCCCGGTACGTCACGCCGCCGGTGATCGACCGGGCTTCGGAATGGGGATGGACGATGACGGGCCGGACGAAGGGATGGGGGCCGCGCTCGCGCTCGAGATAGAAAGGGTGTCCTCCTTCGACGACGCTCCAGCCATAATTGTCGCCGCGGCGGACGATCTCGACCATTTCCCACTGGTCCTGCCCGATGTCGCCGCACCACAGGTTGCCGTGCGGATCGAAATGAATCCGCCACGGATTGCGAAACCCGTAGGCCCAGAGTTCGGGGCGCGCTCCGGCGACGTCCAGAAAGGGGTTGTCCTTCGGAACCGCGTATTCCTTTCCCGGCGCCGGACGGTCGACGTCGATCCGCAGCATTCCCGAGACCAGGTCGCTGATTTTCTGGCCGGTCAGGTTCGTGTCGGAATCGGTGGTGCCGTCGCCGGCCGAGACGTACAGCATGCCGTCGGGCCCAAAGGCCAGATCGCCCCCGTTATGCCCGTTCGATTCCCATTCGATGACGATCTTTTCGCTCGTGCGATCGCAGGCGAACGGACTCTCGCGCGACACGACGAACCGCGAAACGCGGTTCAGCCGGTGCTCCGGGCTCGAGTTCGGCCCGTTGCTGAAGACGTACACGAACCGGTTCTCGGCGTAGCGCGGGTGAAACGTCATGCCGTAAGCGTCGCGGTCATCGAGCGCCAGAAAAATCTCCGGCTTTTCGGCCGCGGCGTCGTTCGGAAACGCGAGAATCTTTCCGTGCTGTTCGATGACGAGCATCCGTTCCGCGGCACGATTCGTTCCGGCTCCGTTGTCCGCGGATTGCGCGACCGGCTCGGCGATGACATACAGCGGACTGGCGAAGGTGAGCTTTGGAAAGGCCCGCACGGCCCGCAAGGGGAGCGGCGGATCGGGCGACCCCACGACCCGCGACGTGGTCCATGCGGCGCGCTGCTCGATGCCATAAGGGGCGGCGGGCTCGTTTCCCCGCACGGCGTGAGGCGTACACAGCGACGCCACGCAGAGGGCGACGACCCCCAAACGTCGAACAGCGAGTCCGCCTCGGGCGGTCTGAACTTCGAACGTTGGACCGCCGCTGCCGCGACGTGTTCCATTCAAGGTTCGGCGTTTGAATTTCGATGTTCGACGTCGTGATTGCATAGAGCTGAACATCGAACTTCGAACGACAAAACCTCGCTGGCCGAATCCCGACGATTCCCCGCAGACGGGGCCGTGGCACGCCTCAGTCTGCAGAGCCCGCTTCTCTCTCGGCCGTTCTCATTCCG
>JBLMWR010000575.1:0-6543 GCA_050257335.1 Deltaproteobacteria bacterium
AGAAGCGGCACCCCACGATCGAAGAGGGAGTGGTGATCTACGCCAACGCCACGATCCTGGGAGGCGACACGGTGATCGGAGCCAACTCGGCGATCGGCGCCAGCGTCTCGCTCACCAAGAGCGTCCCGCCGAACACGATCGTCACGGTCGAAAAGCCGTCGTTGCGGTTTCGCGAGAAGTAAACCGAACTTCGGGAAATCAATCTTTGCGCTGCCGCTCAGCGCAGCTACACTCGAGCGCGGCTCGGCTTGGACTGAGCCAGGAGTGCGCGAGAATTGTTGTGGCCTCCCCCGCCGTCAATACAGGTCGTTTTGAACCTGCCATGAGATTGCTTTTCAATGCATTTCCAGCAGTGCTCCTGGCAGCGTTTGCTACGACGCTACCGGCTTGGGCGGCCGAAGCGACCCAAAATGGCGCGATTCGGGCTGCGAAGGGTGGTGGCCAACTGGACGCAGAGCCAGCGAAAATCCAGCCGGTCAATCGACGCCCCGGCGTTCCGCGAATCAAGATTCAGGAGATTGCTGTGGAGTTGGTGCCCGCCGATGATTCAGCGGAGGACGCCGCTACCGGTGAATCGACTTCAACACGAAGGAGAATTGCCGATGCGTCAATTGACAGGTTGGTGTTCGGCGGAGATTTGACTTCCGCGGGTTTCTGGACCGAAGGGCGAATCGCCTTGCGCGAGAAAATTGCTGCCATCGACCGGATTTGCACCCTAACCGAAACGCAGAAGCGAAAGCTCGAATTGGCCGGACGTGGCGACCTCCAGCGGCTGGCTGATGAAGTTGACGGGACGAGGCGCAGATTCCAATCGCGCTACGTGAGCGACGGCAGCCTTATCGGGATGCGCGAACTGGCGAGGGACCTGGCGTGCGACACAAGAGCCCTTCGCGCGAGGCTCCATTGCGACCCCTTCAGCGACGGTTCCTTATTCGATAAGACGCTCACAAAGGCCCTGAGTGCCGAACAAGCCGCAGAATATGACGCCTCGCGGCCAAATCCGCCCGGCACGCTACGCTGGACCCTGCAGCGAAGAATCGGCCCTGGTAAGGGCGCCGGCCCTTTACGTCAGGATGCCGTGGTTCTCACGCGATTGCGCGAGGCTTGGATGTCGGTGCCTCGCTCGCCTTCAGGGTCTGGACCTGATCGAGAAGGACTTCGAGCTGCGAGACGAGCTTGTCCTGGGTGTCAAGGAGCGTGTCGGCGGCCTCGGCGTACGTCGCCTCGCGCTCGGCGGCTCTCTGCGTGCTTCCCATCAACTCGTGCGCGAGCGTCGAAAGCTGACGGCCCAGCTCTTCGATTTCCTGCTGAAGCGCCGGATCGTGCTCGGCGGCGAGCTGCGTCTGCCGCGTCTGCGCCGCCAGGATTTGCGGGCGCTTCGAGAGAAAATGGGGAGCGGGGATCGGGGCGCGAATGCCGGCCTCGGCAGGTCGCGCCGCGGGCCGGCGGTTGCGGCCCAGAATCGCCTGCACCAGCGCCGTGGCCCCCTCGCGCTGGCGCGTTTCAAAGTCTTCGATCTGCTTCTCTTCCTGTTCAATCAGGTCGACCAGTTCGGCGGCCGAAAGCTCCGGCACGGGACGGTCGGCGTCGACGGGTGCAGACGGCGGCGCGGAAATCATCTGCGCCCCGGCGGGCGTCTGCCCGGCCTCGAATCGCGCCAGAAGTTCCACTTCGCCGACGTCGATCACGTCGCCGTCGTGCAGAAGCGCGGTCTGGACGTGCCGGCCGTTGACTTTCAGCGGGGGTTCGGCGGCGATCGCTTCCAGCGTGATGTCGCGGCCCGAAACCGTGATGAGGCTATGCAGGGCGGGCATCCCTTCGCCCCCCAGGCGCAGGTCGCAGGTCGAGCCCGCGCCGATCAGAAACCGCGGATGCGTGACCGGCCGGCGCGGAAAGCGCGTGAAACCCTTCGTCACTTCGAGGACGAGGTGAACCGGCAGCGTAAGAGACGATGGATCGGAAACGGTAATTTCAGCCGAGGCAGAACTGTTCTGCGTGGGAACCATACAGTCAACCTCTTGTCGACGGGAAGATGCGGGAGGGCGCTGCCGGGCGGAACGCGGCAGGTCGAATACGGCAATGATGGTTTCGTCAACCTCTTTCACGGGCCATGAGCGAATCGCCGGGTGCCGCGGGGCGCAGGGAAATCACCATCCTGTTGCAGCGAACCATCCCACGATGCGGCTTCTGACGGGAATCGTCGCGCGTCAAACTGCGCCGTCTGCGAAGACAATGCGCGTCAGCGAAAGAATGGCGCGACCGCAGAATGAACAGCGCGTACAGGGCGCTCTGCGCTCTCCCCGCGCTTGCGGTTTCGCGATTTCTTTTAGCCGACGAACGCGCGAAACCGCAATTGCCTGCCTAGCGCGCTTTGCGCGCCAAAGCAAGTTTGCGCCGCGCACGCATCAACTCGTTCGCCTTTTCGGCAAAGTCGGCGTCGGTTTTCGGGAGCCTCTGCCGCGCGACCTGCAACTCGTCCTCGGCCTGCCTGGGATCGAGGTCGCCGGCGATCTGGGCACGATTGGTCAGGAGCGAGACCACGCCGTGCTTCACCTGCACGAACCCGCCGTCCACGAAGTAGCTTTTTTTCCCCGCGGCGGTCGTGATCTGCAATTCGCCGTAACCCAGCCGGCCGACCAGCGGGGCGCGGCCCGGAAGAATTCCGATCTGCCCGTCATACAACGGAAAGCGGAGCGCCTCGACCGGCTCGTCGAGGAGCGTGGTCTCGGGGGTCACGAGCACGATTCGCAGTTGTTGATCGAGCGCCATCGCAGTTCACGCTGTACAGTGTATGACGATTTCAGTCTTCAGGAAGAGGCAAGCCCTGGGCCCGTCTCTTCGCGACGTCGACGCGGACAAAACTAGCTCGCAGCCATTTTGCGCGCCTGCTCGGCGGCCTCCTCGACCCCTCCGACGTACATGAAGGCCGATTCGGGGAGCTGGTCCCACTTGCCGTCGCAGATTTCTTCAAAACTCTGAATCGTCTCTGCCAGCGGCGTGATCTTGCCGGCCTTGCCGGTGAAAACTTCGGCCACCAGGAACGGCTGCGACAGGAAGCGTTCGATGCGGCGGGCGCGATGCACGACGAGCTTGTCGTCTTCGCTCAATTCGTCCACCCCCAGAATGGCGATAATGTCCTGCAGTTCGCGGTACCGCTGCAAGGTCTGCTGCACGCGGCGGGCGACCTTGTAGTGCCGCTCGCCGACGTACTGCGGATCGAGAATCCGGCTCGACGAGGCCAGCGGGTCGATGGCGGGGTAAATGCCCTTTTCGGAAATGCGCCGCTCGAGATAAATGAACGCGTCCAGGTGCGAGAAGGCGGTGGCCGGGGCGGGGTCGGTCGGGTCGTCGGCCGGCACGTACACCGCCTGGACGCTGGTAATGGCCCCAGCAGTGGTGGAGGTGATCCGTTCCTGGAGTTCCCCCAGCTCGGTTCCCAGGGTGGGCTGGTAACCGACGGCGCTGGGCATGCGGCCGAGGAGGGCCGACACCTCGCTTCCGGCCTGTGAAAACCGGAAGATGTTGTCGATGAACAGAAGCGTGTCGGCTCCGGTGGCGTCGCGGAACCATTCGGCCATCGTCAGCGCCGAAAGGGCCACGCGGAGGCGGGCTCCGGGAGGCTCGTTCATCTGGCCGAAGACCATGCAGGTCTGCTCGATGACGCTGCGATCGGTCTTGCCGATCTTCGTTTCCTGCATTTCCAGCCACAGGTCGTTCCCTTCACGGGTCCGTTCGCCGACGCCGGCGAAGACCGAGAAGCCGCCGTGGGCGCTGGCGATCCGGGCGATCAGCTCGGTAAGGATGACGGTCTTTCCCAGACCGGCCCCGCCGAACAGTCCGGCCTTGCCGCCGCGGACGAAGGGGGTCAAAAGGTCGATAACCTTGATCCCCGTTTCGAAGACCTGCGTCTTGGCGGAAAGTTTGGCAAGCTCGGGGGCGTGGCGGTGAATGGGCCAGCGCTCTTCGCAATGGACTTCGCCGCGACCGTCGATCGGGTCGCCGATGAGGTTGAAGACGCGGCCCAGGGTCCCCTTCCCGACCGGTACCGTGACCGGAGCGCCCGTGTCGAGCACATCCATCCCGCGGACGAGTCCGTCGGTCGAACCCAGGGCCACACAGCGAACCCGGCTCCCCCCCAGGTGCTGCTGCACTTCGCCGGTCAGCCTGAGCTTCGGCCCTTTGCTGCCGTCGGTCTCGATTTTGACGGCGTTATAGATCTCGGGGAGGTGATGTTCGGGGAACTCGGCGTCGAAGGTCGAGCCGATCACCTGCGTGATCTTCCCGATGACGCTCGGCGTGCTGGCGGTTGCCTGAGAACTCAACGTGGCCGTTGCCATGGTTGTCTTCCGATTTTTGATGGTGCGTAAAGATGGTTCAACGTGTCGGAGAGGTCGAAGGGTCGAAGAGCAACGTATCCAGGAACTCTTCGACCATTTCGACCTCTTCGACCATCTAACTCAAAGCCTCGGCGCCGCCGATGATTTCGCTCAGCTCGCTGGTGATCTGAGCCTGGCGGGCCCGGTTGTAAATGCGAGAAAGGGTGTTGATCATATCGCCGGCGTTCTCCGTGGCCCCCTTCATGGCGACCATCCGGAAAATCTGCTCGCTGACGGCCGCGTCGAGGAAGCACTTGAAGAGCCGTGCCTTGAACGCCGCCGGCAGGATTTCTTCCAGAATCTCGCCGGCCGACGGGAGAAATTCGTACTGAATCGGCGCTTCGGCCTTCGCCCGGTCCGCTCCCGGCTTGCCTTTCCCGGCCTCGGCGGCAGGCTTCGACAGCGGGAGCAGCGTCTCGACGGTCGCCGTCTGCCGCGACGCCGAGAGGAATTTTACGTAGGCCACGTCGACCCAGTCGATTTCGCGGTTAACGTACATCTGAATGAACCGCGAAGCGATGGCATCGACTTCGTCGAAGCGGGGCTTGTCTTCAAAATTCGTGTAAGATCTGTCGGCTTTCGCCTGCTGATACCGCAGAAAGTTGAGACCGCGCTTGCCCGAGACTTCGAGAGTCAGCTTCTGGTTCTGCGCCTGCGCCTCGCGGATCTTCTGCTGCGCCAGCTTGAGCACTCCGGAATTGTATCCCCCGCACAGCCCCCGGTTCGAGGTCAGCACCAGCAAAACGCCCGTCTTCCGCTGCTCGCGGGCTTCCATCAGCGGGTGCCGGAATTCGGACGTCGATTGCGCGAGGTCGGCCGCCAGCTCGGCGATCTTGGCGGTATAGGCGGCCGCCTCGGTCGCCCGGTCCATCGCCTTCTTGAAGCGCGCGGTGGCGATCAGCTCCATCGTCCGCGTAATCTTGCGGATGTTTCTGACCGCCTTCAGGCGTTTGAGAACGGCACGTGCTTTGGCCATGTTTGCCTATTTCTTCTCAGCGACGAATTGCTTCTTGAATTCTTCCAGGGCGGCGCGCAACTGCTGTTCGAGCGCTTCCGGCAGGTCTTTCGTCTCGATGAGCTTGTCGCGAAGCTCGGATTTCTGCTCGCGCATGAAGGTCAGCAGCTCTTTTTCGGCCCGGGCCACCTGGTTGACCGGCACCGCGTCGAAATAGCCCTGCGTGCCGGCGAAAATGCTGATCACCTGGTCGGCGACGTGCATCGGCTCGAACTGCGGCTGCTTGAGCAGCTCGACCATGCGGTACCCGCGATCGAGCCGCCCCTGCGTCTCCTTGTCGAGCTCGGTGCCGAGTTGGGCGAAGGCTTCCAGCTCGCGGAAGGCCGCCAGGTCGAGCCGCAAACCGCCGGCGACTTTTTTGTTCTTCATGGCCTTGATCTGCGCGTTGCCCCCCACGCGCGACACGCTGATCCCGACGTTGATGGCCGGGCGAACCCCGGCGAAAAACAGGTCGGGTTCCAGATAGATCTGGCCGTCGGTGATGGAAATGACGTTCGTGGGAATGTACGCCGACACGTCCCCCTGCAGCGTTTCGATGACCGGCAGGGCCGTCATCGAGCCGCCGCCGAGCTGGTCGCTGAGCTTGGCGGCCCGTTCGAGAAGGCGGCTGTGACAGTAAAAGATGTCGCCGGGAAACGCCTCGCGTCCCGGAGGGCGCCGCATGTGCAGCGACAATTGCCGGTAGGCGATCGCCTGCTTTGACAGGTCGTCGTACACGACCAGGGTATGCTTTCCCTGGTACATGAAGTACTCGGCGATCGCCGCGCCCGCGTAAGGGGCGATGTATTGCAGAGGAGCCGGTTCGCTCGACGGGGCGCTCACCACGACCGTGTAATCCATGGCGCCGTGCGCCCGCAGGGCTTCGATGACGCCGGCGACCGACGCCGACCGCTGTCCGCAGGCGACGTAGACGCAGATGACGTCCTGCCCCTTCTGGTTGATGATGGTGTCGACGCAGATCGCCGTCTTCCCCGTCTTGCGGTCGCCGATGATCAGCTCGCGCTGCCCGCGGCCGATCGGCGTCATGGCATCGACGGCCTTGATGCCCGTCTGCAGCGGCTGCTTCACGGGCTGCCGGCCGGCGATCCCCGGGGCAACCATCTCCAGCGGGCGCGATTCCGACGACAGGACCGGCCCTTTGCCGTCCAGGGG
>JBLMWR010000576.1:0-9410 GCA_050257335.1 Deltaproteobacteria bacterium
CGAAGACGCGCCGCCGCGGGCTCCCGAGAAAAAGCCCCGCGCCAAGTCGGGCAAGGCGGCCAGGGTGCGCGACATTCCCACCGAAGAGACGTCGAAACGCATCGACGACCCCGTGCGGATGTACCTGACGCAGATGGGTGAAATCCCCCTCCTCACCCGCGAAGAAGAAATTTCGCTGGCCAAGAAAATCGAAATCACGCGCAAGCGCTTCAGGCGGGAACTGCTCGAGAGCGACTACGTGATGAAAGCGGCGATCGACATTCTAGTCCGCGTTCACAAGGCCGAGCTGCCTTTCGACCGCACCATCAAAGTGTCGATGACCGAGGGGCTCGAAAAGGTGCAGATCACCGGCCGCATGCCGCACAATCTGCGGACCCTCGAAGAGCTGCGGAAGCAGAACGTCGCCGATTTCGGGGTCGTGATCTCGAAGGAGGCCGCCTCTTCGCAGCGCGAAGCCGCCTGGCAGTCGCTGGTGCTCCGCCGCCGAAAAATGGTGACCCTGCTGGAGGAGCTCTCGCTGCGGACGCAGCGGCTGCAGCCGGCGATCAAGCGGCTCGAACAGATTTCGGCCCGCATGACCGAACTCGAGACCCAGATCGACAATCTCAAGCACCTCAAGTCGGCCCGCGACGAACGGGCCAACCTGCAGCGCGAGCTGCACGATTTGATGCTGATGACGCTCGAGACCCCCGCCAGCCTCCGCGAGAGGATCGCCTCCGTCGAGACGCGGTTCGCCGAGTACGAGCAGTCGATGCGCGAGCTGTCGGGGGGGAACCTGCGGCTGGTGGTGTCGATCGCGAAAAAATACCGCAATCGCGGCCTGTCGTTCCTCGACCTGATCCAGGAAGGAAACACCGGCCTCATGCGGGCGGTGGACAAATACGAGTACCGCCGCGGCTACAAGTTCTCGACTTATGCCACGTGGTGGATCCGCCAGGCGATCACCCGCGCAATCGCCGACCAGGCCCGCACGATCCGCATTCCGGTGCACATGATCGAAACGATGTCGAAGCTGCGGAAGGTGAGCAAGACCCTGCTGCAGGACAACGCCCGCGAACCCACCCTCGAAGAGACGGCCGAAGCCGCCAAGGTAAGCCTCGACGAAACCCGGCGGGTGATGCGCATTTCGCGGCACCCCATCAGCCTCGACCGGCCCGTCGGGGAGAGCGAAGACAGCTACTTCGGCGAATTCATCGAGGACGACGCCACCGACAGCCCGGTCGATTCGGCGACGCAGGAGATGCTCAAAGACAAAATCGACCACGTTCTCAAGACCCTCACCTACCGCGAGCGCGAGATCATCAAGCTGCGGTACGGACTGGGAGACGGCTACACGTATACGCTCGAGGAAGTCGGGCGGATTTTCAAAGTGACCCGTGAGCGCGTGCGGCAGATCGAGGCCAAGGCGGTCCGCAAGCTGCAGCATCCCGTCCGGGCCAAACAGCTCAAGGGCTTTCTCGACGCCCTTGCTGCAAACGCCGCCAACTGACGGCCAGCCGCCGGTCGAATTCGACCGGCGGTTTTTGTTTGGTCGAGAGGTTGTTACAATTACGATCGGGGGGGGTCCCGTTCGGGACGGGCTGGTCGTAAATCGGGAGGCGCGGATCGAAGCATGGAAAATCGAGCGGATTATGGGTTGGCGGAATTGCATCGCCTGCTCCTGGCGGCGCGGGAAGTGCAGGACGAGATGGAGCGCGGCCCGCGGCAGCTCAAGGCCCGGCAGCAGATCATCGCCCAGAAGCAGGCCGACCTGGAAACCCAGCGGCAGAAACACAAGGCGCTCAGGATGAGCGCCGACCAGAGGTCGCTGCAGCTCAAGTCGAACGAGGCCAAGATCGGCGATCTGAAGGTCAAGCTGAACCAGGCGGCGTCGAACCGCGAATTCGACATCATCCGCCAGCAGATCGATGCCGATGCAATGGCCAACAGCGTCCTGGAGGACGAAATCCTCGACGCCCTCGAAAAAGTCGATGCCGCCCAGATCGCCATCAAGAAACTGGAGGAAGAAGTCGCGCAGGCGAAAGTCGACGAGACCCGCGTCGCCGCCGAAATTGCCGCCGCCCAGCCGGGATTCGAGGCGCGCCTTGCCGAATTGCGGAAGGCGATCACCAATGCCGAAGCGCGGCTCCCCGAAAACATGGTCGTCCCTTACCGCCGGCTGGTGCAGGCCCATGGAGCCGGGGCTCTGGCCGAAGTCGACGGAAACACGTGCAGCTCGTGCTACGTCTCTCTCCCGCCCCCGATGGTGATGCAGGTCCGCGACGGCCAGGCCCTGTTCTGCAAGACCTGCGGGCGGCTCCTGTACATGGTCGTCAAGCAATAGACGTCGCCGCCGGCCTCCGTGACGCGTCGCCTTCTTCCGACGCGCACCCTGCATCGTGTTGATTTGGAGCAGCGCTCCCGCGTAACCGGGCCAGCCGTCGTGGCTGCGGATGCGACATAAACCATTCTGCAGACGGAGCTTGCAACGATACCCGCCGCCAGAAAATAGCGCGGATTCCGGCCCGCCGTTTGCCTTGGGATGTCAGTCAGCCGGCAAACATCTGCCCGCTTACCGCAAACTGCACCCCAACAGAAACGGCCGAGGCGGCCCCCATGGCATCCAAGAAGTTCCTGCAACTCGTTCCCGACGACGGGTTCACAATTCTCAATCTCGGCGACATGGAGATCTGGGACGGGGCCGACATGGCCCTCCTCCGCGAATCGCTCACCCGCCTCATCAAAGCGGAGAAGCACCGACGGATTGGCGTCGACATGAGCCATGTGAAGTACATCCCCAGCGGCTTCTTCGGAATGCTGTTCGACTGGTACGAAGCCGGGGTCCAGATCCGGCTCTACGACCCGCAGCCGAACGTGCGATTGATGCTCTGGTTCAACCAGTTTTTCGAAGCGGTCGACGACGGCTGCTTCGCACTTTCCCCGCAGCCCACCGCGAATTTTCCGATGGAGTACCCCCTCGACCGAACCCGTTCCGCGTCCGCATCCCGTCCCGGGTCCAAGACGCTCGTCGCCCGCGCAGGTCGTTGAGGGTGGCCATACTGCCGATCGCAGCAGGTGGATCCGCGGCGTGCATTCGCCGTTTACCCATTGGCCCTGGGAGTCGACGAGCGCAAGCTGCCGGTCGTGCTCGAGCACCCCGGAGGGGAGCATGCGAGTCTCATCGACGGCGACACCGTCGAGCGACGTGACGGGGCAAATCATAATCCTCGCCAGGCGCGCCATTACGCCTCCTCAACCGCTTCCGCGGCGGATTCTTCATCTTCGCGCCGCCAGAGAAGCCAGCCGGTGGGGGCTACGACCAGAATGGTTCCGAGGATCGTCAGCGGACCGAAGGATTGTCCCCACAACAGGGCGTCGAAGGCCATCCCGAAGCCGACCTGCGTGAGGCCGGCCACCGAGACTCGCGCCGGGGGCCCCGAGGTGAAGGCTTTCGTCAGAAAGAACTGGCCGACGGTTGCCGACAGCCCGACGCACAGGAGCATCGCCAGCGTCCGGGTGCTCCAGTCGGCCTTCCCGGCGAGGCTGCGCTCGAAGATAAAGAACGCCCCTCCGCTGAACAGCAGCGAAACCAGGGAGAAATGGACGACGATGGCCCAGGTGTGCAGCGATTTCAGCCGGTGCAGGCCGATCATCGCCAGCCCGCTGCAGAAGGACGCTCCCAGAGCGGCGCCGGCGGCCGCCGACGCGTGGTTCGCGTCGCCAAGGTGCGGATGCTGAATCAGCACGACCCCCACGATGCCGGTTGCCGCTGCGATCCAGACATCAGGAGCGGGGATCACTTTCAGAAGGGGCCACGAGAGGACCGCCACCCAGATCGGAAACAGATTGGTGAGCGTCAGCACTTCAGAAATCGGCAGGTGGGTGAAGGCGTAAAACGCGGAAACCAGGCTGACGCTGCCGGCGATGCTCCGGAGCCATAGGCTGCGCGACCCGCGCAGCACCAGCGTGGCCCCGGTGGAACGCGCGAGAAAGGCGGCCACGCACAACGGCACGATCGACCGGGCCAGGGCGACGACCTGCCAGTCGCAGACCTCGCCCAGCCGGTGGGCGAAGGCCCCCATGATGGCAAATGCAAACGCGCCGCAAAGCATCCACAGATACGGGAGCAATTCGATTCCTTTCGATGAACTTTCAGCAATCTGCATATTATACGAACTCCGCCGGCAAACCGGCCACTCCCGTTCGTCATGTGACACGGCGAAACAAGTCCAGTATGATAGGGATAAGTCCCGGGAAAGATCATTGCGGACGCGTGATTGACTTCGAGCGGTCGAATGACCTCTCTCCGAAGCCGAGGCAGTACGGTGCTACGAACCCGGTCGAATTGCAGATGGCACGATCTCATTTTTCTTCCGGAAAATCCTAGCTGATCAATATCCAATGAATCGAGGGGCAGTCTCATGAATACGCTGACTTTCGGGCGGCGCGGCTTCTGGATTTTCACGGCGATCGCCCTGACCGTCGTCCTGAGCCGGTTGTCGTCTCGGACGATGCAGGCGGAATCGCCGCCGACGCCCGGGGTCGTGTCCGAAGCCAGACCGGCGCCGACGCGCGTCTACCAGAACGTGCTCACACCGATCGCCAACCCCGGTCCCCTTCTGGCCGATTATCCCGAGTTTGTGCAGCCGATCGTCGAATCGCAGCGGTTCGAAGCGCCGCTGCTGGTGGACGACGAGGGGGCCGATCTGGAAGTTCGCGCCTGGCGGTTCTCGTATAACGCCCGGGGGATCATCGAGATGCCGAACCGCCTGCGGCTCAAAGACACGGCCGTCATCATGGTCCATCCGTGGGGGATCGACGACGGTCAGGGGTGGCGGACTCCGGAGCCGGCTGGCGTGGCCGATTTCTGCACCGAAGAGAAGAACCATCTCGCGGGGCGCCACACCCGCGAAGTGATCGACCCGTTCCTGAAGCGCTTTCGCGGCAAGGCGGCGTTCATCATGTACAGCATCATCGGCGCGAAGGACCCAATTCGCACGAAGATGTACCGCACGTTCGATTACACGCCGACCGCTGCCGAGCGGGCTGCGGCCGCGCGGGAGTTGAAGGCGAAACTCAACGCCTTCGAGTACACGGGGGAGCCTTTGCCGGCCGAGCTGAAGGTTTCGGCCGACAAACCCGTGATCGATTATTTCCGCCAGTTTCCGGGCCTCGACGCCTCGGCCCGTTACAATCACGCCGGCTTCTGGGAATTGCCGGTCCCCGTTACCAAAGACATCAACGTCCATCCCGACGACGTCCTGATCTTCGACGTGGAGGGGTATAAACCCTTGAAGGAGTTTTTGCTGCGCCACGGCGTGCGGCACGTGCTGCTCGTGGGGTACGCCACCGACATGTGTTTCTGCCGGACGACGGCCGGTTACGAAAACCTGTCGAAGGACTTCAATGTCTTTCTCGTCGGGGACGCGACGCTGGCGACGTTCCCGGCGAACAACACCCCCCGTTACGCGACGAACGCGCACATTTCATACGCCGCGCTCAATCAGCTCGTCACGCAGGTCTCGTGGGTCCGCGAAATTGAATGAGCCGGGCGCTGGAACTGTCGCTGACCGTACGTCTGCAACCGGCGACGGGCCGCCCGTCGGGTCCGCAGGAAGGATCGTACGGCACGATGAGGTACGGGGCGGCGGACCGCGATGGGGGCGACTCATTTCGTGCGGGAAGATGCCGGCGTTTGAAGCGGGAATGACGCAGCGTCCCGGCCCGCCGGGATTCGCGCGCGGAGCGTGAAAACGAGGGTGTGGGGATTCGAAAATGCCGCCCTGGATTTTTACAATGCTGCTCGTCGCCGTCCTGCCCGTCTCCGGCGGAATCTGGGCAAGTCTGGTGGGGTTCGGGCTGATCGGAAAAGTCCCCGTAAATATGCAGACCCCGCGGGCGCGAGTGGGGCGGCAGATCTGCCGCATCGGCGGCCCGCTGCTGATCGCGGCGGGGCTGTGGCTCGGCGTGCAGCCGCTGGTCGCACCGGAATTCGGACTGCACTGGGAGACGTACGCGCCCGCCGGCGGTCGGTTCTCCATCGACATGCCCGGCGCACCGGTGGAAGCGGTCATCGACGAGACGGGAAAATACGGCCGCGTCGAAAACCATATCGCCCGTCTCTTCCTGTGGCGGCTGGACGTCACCTGCACCGTGCGATGGACCCGGTTGCCCGAGGGTTTTCCCGAGATGGGCTCCGAGCAGATGGCGACCTGGCTGGAAGACCTGGTCATCAAAACCGCTGCCGTGAACCACGGGACGGTCCTCTCCAACAAACAGGTCCGGCGCGCCGGCGGCGTGGCACGCGAGTTTCGGTTCGATCTGCCGAACGGGTATATTACCCGCGGCGAGATCGTGCTTGTCGGTCGGACGCGGATTGAAGTCACTGTTGCCGCTCCAGTCCACCTGGCGTATTCCGACATGGTGCAGCGGTTTCTGGACTCGCTTTCTTGCGGGCCGGTTGCGAGGGAAGGGGCAATTCGGAACGAATGATCGCGGCAAAATGGCATACTCCGGCGCTACGCCCCGACCTGATTAATCCAGTCCCGCATACACATCCCCAAACGCACGACATCGTCACTCTCCAGCTCGCCGACATCAGTGCCATACGATTCCTCGCGATCAATGCGGCCCGATGGGGTAATGTATCGAAATGACACGGCCTCGGATCGAATGGTTCGCCACAGACCTCACCTCGATGCACCCGATCACTCCGGCGCGGCGAAGACCAGAGGCCGAACGTCGTAATTGACGTGGATTTCAGTATATACTGCGCACGTCAGAATAGATCGCCAGAACACTCCGACCCGATCAGTTTCGCCAGGCGAGAACCAATTTGATACCAAAGGTTGCTGCAATGATTCGGTCATCCACATCGCTGTCGCGCCGGCAGTTTCTTGGGGCCGCTGCATCAAGCACACTCGCGCTCAAGATGCTGTCGGGTTCGAGAATGATGGCCGACGAAACAGGAATCGCAGGCCGACGCGACAAAGCCCTGGTCGCCATCACACTCGATCTCGAAATGAGCCGGAATTTTCCGACGTGGGAGACGACGCACTGGGACTATGAAAAGGGAAACCTCGACGCCGACACCAAAGCCTACGCCGTCGAGGCGGCAAACCGCGTCAAAGAGCGCGGCGGGCTGATTCATTTCTTCTGCGTGGGCCGCGTCCTCGAACAGGAAAACGTCGACTGGCTCAAGGGGCTGGTCGCCGCCGGCCACAAGGTGGGCAATCACACTTACGACCATGTCTACGCCCTGGCGAAGAAGCCCGAGGAGATTCAGTTCCGGTTCACCCGCGCGCCGTGGCTGATGCGCGGCAAACCCCCTGCCGAGGTCATCGCCGACAACGTCCGCATGACGACCGAGGCGCTGAAGATGCGGGTCGGGATCGATGCGGCGGGGTTTCGCACGCCGGGGGGCTTCGCCACAGGGCTCGCGGGGCGGGAAGACGTGCAGAAAATGCTGCTGGAGCAGGGATTCACATGGGTCAGCAGCAAGTACCCCGCCCACGCCAACAGCAAGCCCGGGGAGCGTCCGACGCGGGACGTCTTCGATGACATCGTCCGCGCGCAGGCTGAGGCACAGCCGTTTGTCTATCCGACCGGGCTGATCGAGGTCCCCATGAATCCGATCAGCGACATCGGCGCTTTTCGCGGCGGGCGCTGGCCGCTCGCAGATTTTCTCGAGGCGATCCGGCTGGGCGTGGAATGGGCGATCGAGCACAAGGCGGTATTCGACTTTCTGGCGCACCCCTCCTGCCTGGTGGCGACCGACCCGAAGTTCCAGGCCGTGGAGCTGATCTGCGACCTTGTCCGCGCCGCCGGTAACAAGGCCCGAATCGTCGACCTCGACACGATTGCGAAGCAGACCGGTAAACAAGACACGAAATAAGACTCACGCAAAGACGCAAAGGAAAGCCGAGAAGATGCAGCTCCATGAATCGGGTCGTCATTTCAAAACCGGGGATGATTGGAATTCTTTGCGCCTTTGCGTCTTTGCGTGATGAATCCTTCGTCGTGTGACCTCGGTACGGCCTGACCGATTGCTCCCGTCCGCCGGGTCAGCCGGATCAAGCAAATCGCGAGCTGACTCGTCCAAGGAAGCGTCCGGTGACGCTTGCATCCACCAGCCGGCTTACGTCGGCCGCTCGCCAGGGTTTTCATCGGTGGTCGCCGGTTCGTGACCTTCGGTCATCATTTCAGCGCTCGGTGCGGGACTTTCGGGCACCGGGCCGGCGGCTTTCACCAGTGGCACGTCGGCGGCTGCGATCTGCAGTTTCTCGACCAGCAGTTTCGACGTGGTCTTCGCGTTCCCTTTCTTGTCCACCGTCACCGTGACCTGGTCCAGGTCGAGATAATTGCTCTCGTCGCAGGTTTCACACGTTGCCAGATGGAGCCGCAGGTGCATCATGTCGGAGGGGCGCGCCGGGGTCATTTCGCGGAGCACCGTCAGGTCCACCTGCTTGAGCCGCTCGGCGGTCGTATCGGCGTCAACCGCCGAAAAATGATTGACGTTCGATTCGATCGTTTCCCACCAGCCGCAATTCTCGCAGAAGACCCACTTGCGGATTTCGCCCCAGGGAATGCCGGTTGCCAGTCCGACGATCGTGCCGAATTCGGCAATCCACACGACGGCCAGCGGAATTCCCTTGATGTTGTCCCGCGCGTGCTGGCCGATCGCCCACTGCCCGTTTTCGTAAAACCATTGCATGTAATCCCACAGGACTTCAGGGTTGAAAGCGGCGAGGAAGCCCAGATTGCCGGGAACTCCCTGCCGGGCGAGCAGGTCGGCCCCCCAGGCGAAGTACAGGCCGGCCAGTGCGCTCACGAAGCCGACCGCCGCCGGTACGAAGCGATTGCGGATCTTTCCCGCCCGGGCCGACTGCTTGACGAGATATCCGACAATGAATCCGAAGCCCGCCGTGCCGAGGAAATTCAGGTAAATGATCGGAATGTAGACCATGGCATAGGAATAGACGAACCCGATTGAAATTGCCGATCCCAGCCCGGCGAAGACCGTCTGTACGAGTCCGCCGAGGGGAACGATTCCCGAATGCCGGTAGAAATGGGCCATTTCTGCTTCCGGTCAGAGTGATCTGAGGAGTAATTGCGAGTCCATGTCGGCCGTCCCCGCGGTGATCGTCGAATCGTCCAGAAGCAGAGCTGCGACCGCGCTGACCCCGGCAGCTCCGTGTGATTGAACCGTCCAGCATATTACGCATACCATTCGTGTAAAACCACTGAAGGGGCACGCAGGGTGCCGCAATTTTGCCGCCGTCCACACCGGTTGCCGGGATGATCGCCTGGCACACTCATGGTTGCCGGGTCCGTTTGGTTTAAAGGATGGTTTGGCCGGACGCAGGCCCCGGCTGACGCGGCGAACGAACGGCGGATTTGTCAGACAAGGCGCCGCGAGGAACGAGTCCGGG
>JBLMWR010000577.1:0-4101 GCA_050257335.1 Deltaproteobacteria bacterium
GATTCGGTGGTTCGCAAATGACGTGCCGGTCCCTATTCGACGACGACCGGTTCGTCCTGCGTCCCCGCAGCGCGTTCCGTTTGCTGCCTGATTCACTCGATATTCCGTGCAAAATCCGGGCCTCCGCGATCAGGGAAAGGAGCTTGTGTTGCTCCGGAATTCAGCAGCGGTTGATCGATTAAGCAGCAGCGCCGGAGAAAGGAAGCGTGGCTTGATCACCGCGATCCCGGAACCCGGAAGCTGAATTGGACACCCGGGATGCGCCGCCGCTTGACCCTCTGGAATCGGCGAATGCACTCGGCAAATAGTGTACACGTTTTTCCAGATTCGGGTTTTCTTTTCCAGATTGTGACCTTCGGGCCCGTTTCGCGAAATCGTCTGGTTACGAACCGCAGCGCGGCGCGTAAAATGGATGAACGAGAATCACGCCCAGGCGCGGTGCCGGGATGTCGTTGTATTCTGTCATTTTTCTGTCCTCCTCCGTCCGTATCTTCGTGAACCATTTCGGCCTCTGTTTCGACACCCGGGAATTCTTCGCGGGCCGCGCAAATTCGAAACGTTTGCATTACATTTGTCCGCTGGCGGGACATTTCCCGGGAACTTTCCGGGGTTGTGCGCATGCCCTTGGCATGACTCAGGGCGTGCCATCCCGGGGGCGGCGCCGGTGCGCACGCCCGCATCTTCGTCCGACAATCAGCATCTTCGGAGAGTTTTCCGGGAATTTGTCGAAGGTGATGGGTTGGGCCAATCATCACCTTCGGAGGTGGATTTCAGCATCTTCGTTCGATTCTCGAGGATTTTGCGCAGTCGGTCACAATCCGTACAGCGAGACAACCGATGCCCTTAATGAATTCCCTCGCCCGGCTGCGGCGCTTCGCGCCTTGCGTCTTTGCGGGTGCAGCGTGCGTTCTGTTCCTGTCGGCGGCGTCGCTTCGGGGGGCGACGCTTGAAGAGCGGCTGAAGCCCCTGATCGCGGCCCACGAGGGTCAGGTGGCCGTGGCGGTCAAGCATCTCGAAAAGGGGGAGGCTTTCTCACATCGCGCCGACGAGCCGATGCCGACCGCCAGCCTGATCAAATTCTCCGTCATGATCGAGGCTTACCGGCAGGCGGACCGGGAACAAATCGATCTGGCAAAAGCGGTCGTTCTGCGCGACGAAGACAAAGTCCCCGGTTCGGGCATTTTGACTTCCCATTTTTCGGCCGGGGCGGCGTTTCCGCTGCGTGACGCAGTGCGCCTCATGATCGCCTTTTCGGACAACACGGCGACGAATCTCGTGCTCGACCAGATCGGCCTCTCCGCGACGGCGAAATCCATGGAGGAGCTGGGGTGCCCGAACACGAAGATTCATGCCAAGGTCTTCAAACGCGAGACGTCGGTATTTCCCGAACGCAGCAAACAGTTCGGGCTGGGGAGCACGACCGCCGCCGAGATGCTGCGTCTCCTCGAGCTGCTCCACCAGCGAAAGCTCGTCAGCCCCGAAGCCAGCGATAAAATGCGCGAGCACCTCCTGGCGTGCGACGATCGCAAGAAGTTTCCGCGGCTGTTGCCGGAGGGGACGAAGCTGGCTCACAAGACCGGTTCGGTGGACGGCATCCGCACCGACGCGGGGATTATCGAGACCCCCGCCGGCCCCATCGCCCTGTGCGTCCTTACCAGCGAGAACAAGGACACGCGCTGGGCCGACGACAATGCCGGCGACCTGCTGTGCTCCCGAATCGCCCTGGCGGTGTACGAGCATTTCAATCCGCCGGCAGGTCCCGAGAGCTCCAGGAGCGCTGGCACCGCTGGGCGGCCTGAAGGAAACTCGTCGCGCGCGGGTGGCCGGGGCTGGAGCGCATCGAAGCCCCTGAGGGTGATCAGTCGCGAAGCGGTTTGTGCGTCGACAAGCCCTTTGCAAAAGGCTCAGGGCCTGCCGCCCGGAGCCGATTCCGGGGGGCCGGGTTTCCGAGACGCTCACCGGGGCTTCCCTGCGGTCCAGCCCCGGCCACCCGCCGGAGGAGGCGTCGAAGAGGAAGAGGAGACTTCCGATACGCGGCCCGGCGCCGCGCTAGAGGAGCTGAAGCCCCGCGACGCGCTGACCGGACCCCCGTTCGTCGCCTGCCGCAATTGGGCCGTTGCCGAGGCGCGGACGGGAAAGATCCTGTGGGGGTCCCGGGCGGCCGACGTGGTCGACACGGCCAGCACGACGAAGATCATGACGGCGTACGTGATCCTGAAGCTGGCCGAGAAACAACCCGAAGTTCTCGACGAAGTCGTCGCGTTTTCCGAGCGCGCGTCCAAAACGGCCGGCTCGTCGTGCAAAGTCCGCGCCGGCGAGAAATTGCCGGTTGGTGAGCTGCTCTATGGACTTCTCGTCCCCTCCGGGAACGACGCGGCGATCGCCCTGGCCGAGCATTTCGGTTCGCGCTTCGAGCCTCCGCCGCGAAAGAAGGGAGAGACCGACCCCGTCGCCCGCTTTGTCGCCGAGATGAACCGCGCCGCGGCGAAGCTCAACCTCGCCGACACTCGCTACACGAACCCCAACGGGCTGCCGGAAAAAGGGCACGCATCGAGCGCGCAGGACCTGGCGCGATTGACCACGGCCGCGGGGCAGCTTCCACACTTTCGGGATTACGTCTCGTGCCGGCAGCACGAAGCCCGGGTCGCGGGCCGCGACGGCTCGCGCCGGTCGATCGTGTGGAAGACCACCAACCGGTTGCTGGCGATTGCGGGATATACCGGCGTGAAAACGGGATACACGAAGGGGGCCGGATCGTGCCTGGTCTCGAGCGGCGTGCGCGGCCGCGACAGCCTGGTGGTGGTGGTGCTCGGGGCGCCCTCCGCGGCGGCCGCCGTCGCCGACTCGCGCAACCTCTACCGCTGGGCGTGGCGCGAGCGGGGGCATAAAGATTAGCAAACTATTGAAAATGGGCGGCGCCGACTGTGTTTAGCCGCGGCGCTTGCCCCGCGTGTCTTCCCCCGCAATTTGCATCTCCGGGGTGATCATCTTAGAATCGCAGCCCCGGCAAAAACTCCGCCGGACCCATCATGACCGCCCTGGAACTGATTTTTGTTCTGTTTCTCGTTCTGGCGAACGGGTTCTTTGTCGCGGCCGAGTTTGCCCTGGTCAAAGTGCGTCTGAGCCAGATCGAACAGCTCGCTCGCGCCGGTTCGCTGCCCGCGCGGGCAGCGAAAAACGTCCTGAGCCACCGCGATGCCAACCTTTCGGCGTGCCAGTTGGGGATCACGCTGGCCAGCCTGGGGCTGGGGTGGGTCGGCGAAGACGTGGGGAAAAAACTGCTGCGGCCGGCCCTGGCGGCCATCAGCTTTCCCGACGCGGTCGCCGACTGTCTCGCGCTGCCGCTGGCCTTCGTCCTGATCACCTTCCTGCACATCTCGCTGGGGGAACAGGCGCCGAAGATCCTGGCGATCCGTTCGGCCCAGCCCACCGCGCTCGTCGTCTCGCTGCCGCTGACGATCTTTTACAAAGGGCTGTGGCCCTTCATCTGGGTGCTGCACAAGGCGAGCGACCTGATGCTGCGCCTGATTGGCGTGCGGGCTGTTCCTCCCAGTGAACAGATGCCGAGCGAAGAAGAGCTGCGACTGATTCTCGCCGAATCGGCGGCGGGGGGCGAGCTCAGCCGCCGCGAACGCCTGATGATGGAGAACGTGCTGGACCTCGAAGAAAAGGTGACGCGGCAGGTGATGGTGCCGCGGCGGGACATCGTTTTTTTGAACACCCGCCGCGCGGCCCAGGAGAACCTCAACGTCATCGCCGAATCGCAATACACGCGGTTTCCGCTGTGCGACGGGGACCTCGACCGGGTGGTGGGAATGGTGCACACGAAGGACGTGCTGGGGGCGATCGCCGGCGGAAAGCCCCTGCCGCCGCTGACCAAGCTCCAGCGCAAGATCCCCTTCTTTCCCGAGACCATGCGGCTGGACGTGCTGCTGCGCGAGTTCCAGCGCAACCGCACACACGTGGCGATGGTCGTTGACGAGTACGGGACCGTGTCGGGCATGGTGACCTTCGAGGACGTGCTGGAAGAGCTGGTCGGCCCGATTCAGGACGAATTCGACCGCGAGCTGCCGATGATCATTCGCCGCAACAACGGCCGAT
>JBLMWR010000578.1:0-2779 GCA_050257335.1 Deltaproteobacteria bacterium
CGCGCCAGTCCCTCGCGGAGGCTGGCGTGCACGATGATGTCCATCGCCGCGATCATTTCCGGAACTCGCTCGGGGGGAACCAGGCCGGTGAAGACGAAATGATTTGCCATGCCCCCCCGCGCGATCTCGGCCGAGAGCGCTTCGCGCAGGATGCCGTCTCCCACGAACAGAAACCGCACGTTCGCATTCTGGGCAACGACCGTGCGCGCGGCGGCGATGACGTATTCGTGCCCCTTCAGCTCGAACAGCCGCGCCACCTTGCCGACCACGACGTCTCCGGGGGCGAACCCCAGCTCCTTGCGAACCGCATCGCGCGGCCGGGGCGGACTGAGGAACGGCTCGACTTCCATGCCGCTGTAGACCGTGACGAATTTGTCGCGCGGGGCCACCCCTGCGGCAACATACTGGTCGGTCATTGCGTTGCAGACGCTGATCAGCCTGTCGCAGCGCCTGGCGGCCCACTTTTCAGCCCGGCGGTACATCTCGTATGCCAGCCGGCTCTGGTAGGGATGAAAGGGGGAGCCGTGGATCGTGTGCACGGCGGGAATTTTCAGCCTGTGTGCGGCGGCCCGCCCGAGAATGCCGGCTTTCGAGCTGTGGGTATGGACGATCTGCGGCTTGATCTCGCGCAGCAGCCGCACGATGTGGCGGTAGCTTTGCCAGTCGCGCCAGGGGTGGATCTCCCGGCGCAGCTCGGGAATGATCCGCACATCGAGCTGTTTCGCGCGGGCCCGCTCGATGAGGCTCCCCTCCGGTCCGATCGCCGGGCCGGTGATGAGGGTCACGTCGTCATGCCAGAGATGTTGCTGATCTTCGACCGAGAGGAGCGTGTTTTCCTGGGCCCCGCCGAGAATCATGCGGGTGATGACGTGGACAATCTTCACGGCTTCACAATCGTCCCGTCGCGCCGCCGCAACGTCCCCCATTGCAGATCGAACGGCGGGTCGTCCTTGATCGGGAACTTCGCCGCCAGTTTCTCGTCCAGATCCATCCCCCACCCCGGTTTGTCGCTGGCGTAGTAGTAGCCATTCTTCAGCTCCGGGCAGCCGGGGAAGACGTCCTGCTCGGCCTGGTTGAAGACGCGGGCTTCCTGAATGCCGAAGTTCGGCACCGCCAGGTCGAGGTGCACGTTGCAGGCGTGTCCGACCGGAGAGACGTCTCCAGGGCCATGCCAGGCGGTGCGAACCGCGAAGAACTCGCAGAACGCCGCGACCTTGCGGGCCATCGTCAGCCCCCCCACCTGCGAGATATGAATGCGGATGAAGTCGATCAGCCGCTCGGCGATCAGGGGGACAAATTCGTTGGGGTTGTTGAACAGCTCCCCCATCGCGATGGGTGTGCTCGTCTGCTGCCGCAGGTGCTTGAAGTACCCCACGTCCTCGGGCGAAAACGGGTCTTCCATGAAAAACGGCCGGAACTTTTCGACGTCCTTGACGAGCTGCATCGCCAGAATCGGCGGGACCCGCTCGTGCACGTCGTGCAGCAGTTCCACGTCGTCGCCGAACTTGTTGCGGATGTGCTCGAACAGCTTCGGAACAAGCCGCGCGTAGGGCCCCGGCTCCCAGACATCGACTCGGCGGTTGGAGATGGCTTTCTCTCCGGCGCCGCCTGTTGCTCCGCCGGTCCCATACGTTGCCAGCCCCGGGACGGCGCTTTGAATGCGGATGTGCCGGTACCCCTCGGCCTTGTATTTCGCCACCGCCTCTTCGACCTCCTGAAAGGTCTTACCGGAGGCGTGGCGATACGTATCGACCGCTTCGCGGCACTTGCCCCCCAGAAGCGCGTAAACGGGGAGCTTCGCCCGCTTGCCGAGAATGTCCCACAAGGCCATATCGACCCCCGAGAGGGCATTGCCGAGCACCGGGCCGTTTCGCCAGTACGAGCTGACGAACGCCGACTGCCAGACGTCTTCGATCCGCGTGGCGTCCTTGCCGATGAGAAAGGGCTTGAGGAACTTATCGACGGCTGTTTCGACCGCCCTGGCCCGCTGGGTGAAGGTGGCGCAGCCGAGTCCGTACAGCCCCGGTTCGCTGGTGAGCACCTTGACGACGACGAGGCGGATATTCGCCGGGGCGGTGAGGATCGTTTTGACGTCGGTGATCCGCAATGGGGGCGTTCCCTGTGCGGCGGCCTCGGCGATCGTGCCAGGTTTGTCATCGGCTCCGAGGACGTCGCGCGCCAGCCAGGGCAATCCGATGGCTCCGGAACCCAGCAGCGTCGATTTCAACCAGCGGCGGCGATCCATGATGGCATGCTCCTGTCGGTGGGGGAGTTTCGTGGTGAAAGCGTGGGAGGCGTTTCCCAGTGTATTCGGTGGCAGCATGGGCTTCCAAGCCCGTGCGTCCTGAATGAGCGATTGTGCATGATTAGAAGGGGCGATTTTCCAAAGGTTAGTTCGGTCAATCGTAACGCACGGGCTTGGAAGCCCATGCGACAAGTCCTGCCTGAAGGCGGTACTACGAGCTGCGACCCTGCACCAGCCGGGCGAGTTTCCTGCCGGTGACCGACAGCGGCAGGCTGCTGAATTTCCGCGGGGGGACCCAGCGGAACTCGCGCGAGACGCGCTCGATTTCCCCTGCCATCCATTCCGCTGTGTAACAGCACAGCGTGATCCGAAACCGCGTGACGCTGTGCCTTATCTGGGCGATGCGTTCCGCCACCTCAACCTCGACCCCAGCGTGCTTGTGAACGGCACCGGCAATTCCGTCAGGTGATTGCCGCTGACCGTTGCCCCATTCAAACCGGAGAAAATCCCACAAGCCGGCCCACCGTTCGCCGG
>JBLMWR010000579.1:0-3151 GCA_050257335.1 Deltaproteobacteria bacterium
GCAGCCGCGGAGCGGCGAGATATTTCAGCCCGCGGCGCAAGCCCTCGGTCGGGCTCGCCACGCCGGCTTGCGACGCTTTGCCCCCGCCACCCGCAGGTCAACAGCCCGGGCGACCCGCTGATCCGGCGCACGTCTCTCATACCTTCAGATCCTCGGGCAGCGTCCCGGGGACTTCCGGAACGATCTTAAGCAACCGTTGAATCAGCTTGAGCGTATCCCACCCCTCCAGCCGCGCCGCGTAGTCGAGAATCAACCGGTGTCCGAGCACGCTCGGCGCGACCCGCCGCACCTCGTCGAAACCGACGTTCGGCTTCCCCTGCACAAGGGCCGCGGCGCGGGACGTCATCGCCAGGGCGATGGCGGCCCGCGGCGAAGCTCCGAATTTGACGAACTTGCGGACCTCGTCGGGGGCTTCGAGCCGCCCGGGGTGCGTCGCGGTGACGAGGCGGGCAATGTAGTTGGCGACCGCCGCCGGCAGGTGCACGGCGTCGACGTCGCGGAACAATTCGACCAGTTCGGGCGCCGAGAGCACCTGCACCAGCTCGGGAGGCTCTCCCTGCTTGCGGGTGGTGATGATCTCCTGCAGCGTGTCGCTGGAGACTCCCTGCACGTTGATCTTGAACATGAAGCGGTCGAGTTGCGCTTCCGGCAGCGGGTACGTCCCTTCCAGCTCAATCGGGTTCTGCGTCGCCAGAACGTAGAAGGGCAAGGGGAGCGGGTGGGTCTCTCCCAGAACCGTCACTCGCCGTTCCTGCATCGCCTCGAGCAGCGCCGACTGGGTCTTGGGGCTGGCCCGGTTGATTTCATCCGCCAGAACGAGATTGGCGAAGAGGGGGCCCTGGTGGAAGACAAGTTGCCGGCGGCCGCCAACTTCTTCGAGAATCGGCGAACCGATGATGTCTCCCGGGAGCAGGTCAGGGGTGAACTGCACGCGCCGGAACGAAAGCCCCATGAGCTTCGCGAGCGACTTGATGAGCTCGGTTTTGCCTAGCCCGGGGAGACCTTCGAGCAGCAGGTGCCCGCGGGCCAAAAGCGAGATCGTTACAAGCTCGAGCAGCTCGCGCTGGCCCAGAATGGCTCGCCCCAGCTCCGCCAGGAGCCGCTCGATTCGTTCTCTGGCGTGCAGCGTTTCCGCCTGGCTGAGCACCCGGCCGGGAGCGGCGCGCGCCGCACCGGCCTCCCGCGTTCCCCCCGCCGGCGCCGCCGCCATCGCAGCCCACCCCAACGCATCCCGATCGCTCAATGGTGCCTCTCCTCGTGTTGCAGCACCCCGGCTGCTGCGGAGCAGCCGGGGTGCTTTCGCTGCCCTGCGGCTTTGCGAATCATGCCGTCATTCGGATCTTGAATTCTGGAACTCTCTGGACAGTTGTCATTCGTTCTTCGTCATTTTTCCTTGACCGTGTCGAAATATTTCCGCACGGCGTTGCGGTGTCGCGGATTGAGCTTGCGATTCCAGGTCGCCTGACCGGCGGCGGCCTCGTCGGCGCGGCCGCCCGCGCGCGGCGCGTCGCCCCCCGGCTCTTCGATCGGCGCCGACTTCTGGATCGCCACGATCTCGTCTTTCGGCTGGTCGAGCATCCCTCTGGGGAGCACGACTTCCTTGAACTTCGTCCCCTGTTTGTCGGATTCGTCTCCCCACGTCAGCTCCGCGTCCCCCCGGCCACGGGTCACTCCCCCCCGTCCCGGTCGATTGCAATTGGCGTTTCCGGAGCAGTTCCCCTCCTCATCGTTCTCTTCGCCGTCGCACTGCCCCCCCTTGCACCCCGAGCATTTCTTCCGCAAATCGGCAAGCTTCCGGTTTTCGTCGTCGAGAAAGTCCCGCAGCTCGTCGAGCAGCTCTTCACGCTCGGCGGCGTCTTCCGGCATCTGGAACCTGCCGTTCTTCATCAGCCGCTGCAACTGCTCCTGCAATTCCTGCGGCGCCCCTTTGAAGACCCCCTTCTTTCCCAGCTTCGTGAGCGCGTCGCCGAGGTCTTTTTCGAGAATGTCGATCCGTTCGAGGTCGAGATCGCCATCGGCGGAGTCGGCCGCGGCCAGCATCGCCGCCGCGTCACTGGCCTTGAGGGCGATCATCGACGTTGATTCCAGCCGCACTTTCATCCGCTCGCGCAGGGCGTCCACAGTCTCCCACTTTTCGTGCGTGAGGGGCGTCTCGCGGGTCTCGTCGGCGATCTTCCGGATTTCCTCCTGCAACTGCTTCTTTTCCTCTTCGTCGAGGACCTGTTCTTTGTCGATCGAGTTGAGCAGGGATTCCAGTTCCTGGGCGGCCTGCTGCCCGACCGTGTTCCGCAGGACGACGGACGTCGTCCCCTCGCGCAGCGGAACGAAACAGGCACCGACGGCGAACAGGAGCGGCAGCGCCAGAAAGCTCGTAAACCGTTTCGGCCGCACCCGGGGAATCGCCTGCCTCCACGCCTCTTCGAGCTGCGGCAGCGCCCGCTCCCAGTCGTCGTCGGGAAGCTCGCTGAGCATCATCAAGAGCCCACCGGCTGAGAGCGCCGTGTCGAGCCGCGCCACCGATTCCCACCGGTTGCGGGGGTTCCGGCCGGCCAACCACCATGCCAGACCGAACGCCGGGATCAAACCCAGCCCGCCCCACAATACGTTCGGCCAGGCCTGCGGAATCAGAAGCTTGACGATCAGGACCGTCGCGCCAAACGCGAACAGGAAGGCGGCCCCGGCCTCGGCGGCCCGCTGCAGAAACTCCCCCTGACGGATCCGGGCCGCGTACCGGTCGATCCAGCGATCCAGCGCAGGCTTTGCCACGTGACACCTCCTGGGCGATTGCGAACGGGGTCTCCAAGGCTCAGACAAGATGTATTGTAGCGACCGCAGTCCGAAGGGACACTCAACGTCCATGATTTCGGCCGTCCCGGACCTCTCCCTGGCGTGCGGGGGCGACAGCCCCTCAGTTCGCCAGGATGTCATCCGCAGTTCCTGTTCGCCTTTGCCTGATTCAAGCATGTAATGGCTGGCCGCATTCCGTCTTGCCTACTCGTTCCCGGGCAGCGTTTGGGAAGCAGGGAACGCGCGGTCACAACGGACTATTGTCCACCGCCCACCGACCTGGGCGCTCAGGTTGACTTAACTCCCGAATTGAAATACACTTGGTATGCATCAAAATAAGTAGAAAAGTCTGATCGTTCAGATT
>JBLMWR010000580.1:0-3399 GCA_050257335.1 Deltaproteobacteria bacterium
CTGGAGCTGCCGGAACGATTGAGCCCCGACCGCCTTTTGTAGTGAAGACCTTGGGGGTAGAATGTTAAAATTCCGCCGGAATTTGAACGACGCAGCCAGTGGGTGCGCAACCTAGGTTAGCGGTGCGAGCCGTCATTCTTCCGGCGGACGACAATCCCAATGTCGCCGTTCGGAGAACGCCACGCCAGCGTTTGGCGAGATGGTCCAGATTTCCGCCGTCGTCGGTCCACGAATTTGAAAGTCCATCTCGCCGTCACCGGGATCCGGGCGCAGCTGGTGAAGGATCACTCTCGGCCATCCGTCGTCATGCCGCGTGTCGACGCACCAAGACTGGACACCGTCGCGTTCCGTCTCGGACAGTCTCCATCTGAATTTGAACGATTCGTAGCCGAACACCGCACCATCATCCGGTGCGATGATCTCTCCGACGGGGACGGCCGCCGCACCCCTCTCGTCGGCGTGGCCATCCTTCGCAAATCCGAATAGCGCGGCTGGGTCTGACACGATAAGATCGTAGCCAAAGTGCCCGACTGCAAGCACGCGCCATTCCGCCTCAGGCCGCCGCAGCATGACCAGAGTGGGCGTCCCGACGCGCTGGGTTGACGAGATAAAGCCGGCATGGTTGGCGAAGGTACCGGCAGCCCGCGTCTCGACGAGGGCGACGGCGAAGTGCTCGTTCGCGAACAATCGAACCCCCGCCGAGTCGACGACGTAGTTCTTGCGGTTCTTCAGTTCTTCGTTGTCACCATCTGCATCCCGCTGTGGCGCCTTTTCGTCCCACTGCGGACGCAACCACTCCAAGTCGCCGGTGCACCATGCCCGCGCCATGCTCGTCGCCAGTTCCCCAACCGCGTGGCGGTCGGCATCACCGAGCGGACCGCGGGGCCCCAGGTCGACTCCTTCCTTCGGTGCGAACAGGTGTTCCACAACCGCTTTAGTCCGTTCCGCATTCGGCGAATCCACGACGCTCCAGATCCACCGCGACCGGAAGTCGTCACACACAGCCAATGGATCTTCTTCCCGCAAACGCGTGGAAATCACGTCGCCCACGAGATGGCGATGCATCAGGTCGCTGAGAAGACCGCCCCGCGCTCGGGACACCAGGACGTCCGGCTGGCGTTGAGCCTTCTCGGCATCTTGCCAGCGTTCCGCCGCCTCCCAGCGGTATAAATGCTCGATGCGCGGCCGGAACCCTTTCGAAATCAGGTAAGCGAGCAACTCGTCATGGGACGCCCACCGCGCATCTTCGAAAACCTTGGGATCCTGTTCAATGAACCAGATCACTAGATCGGAGTCTTTCGCGGGAAATCCGCGCGGCTCCGACGGCGGCGGGGCCGTTGGCTGCGCCGTGGCAGCGCCCGACTTGGCTAGACTCTCATAAACGTCTGGCCACGTAGTCGGAGCCTTCGACAGCGCGCCTTCCAACCATGTGCGATGCTCCTCCGGCGGCTCATACCCGCGTCGGCCGTCAATCGGCTGGCCGTCCGCCGTCATGATCATTGTCCGGGGGATTCCATAGACGCCATATTTCTCGGCCAGGTCCGGCCGTTCGCCGATGTTGACTTTGGCACACACGAACTTTGACGCCAGCTCAACCACCTGCGGGTCGGCATGCGTTTCCTTCTCCATCCGTCGGCACCAGCCGCAATGGTCGCCGGTGAAATAGACGAGCACGCGTCGATCCTTCTCCCCGGCCTGCTGGAACGCGTCTTCCAACGACTCCGTAAAGGAAATCGCTTTTTCCTCGGCGTCGTCGGACGTCGCGGAAACGGCGGATGGGGCGCTCGTTGCTGGAACTGGCGGGCCCGGAACTTCCCGTTGCTGGCAGGCACTCAGGCCGATAAGACACCATAGGACGCCGAGCAACGGCGCGTTCCGCGACGGACGAAGGTCAAACGCTTTGAATGCCTGTAGTCTTCGCATCGATGCACCTCTGGCGACTTGAGCTGCAGACTCACCGCGCCCGGCGCGCATGCGCCAACAAAAATTGTATCGCTGTGTTGCCTGCAAACGCAACTTGTATGTTTTGCGGAACGCGGCGGCTTTCGGATGGGTTGCGCGACCGAGTACAATGGTCACGTCAACGCGCGACAGGACCCACGAGACGCGGCTCGTGGGCTCGGGCGGTAGATTCGAAATTCGAAATCGCAGATCCGAAATCAAGCAACATGCCCGACGAACCGCTTCGCCTTCTCATTCTCGGCGCCCATCCGGATGACGCCGAGTATCACGCCGGGGGACTGGCGGCGATTTATCGCGAGGCGGGACATGTCGTGAAAATGGTTTCGGTCACCAACGGCCAGTCGGGGCATTTCCGCATCTCGGGAAAGGAGTTGGCCGACATTCGCCGAGGCGAGGCGCGGGCGGCGGGAGAAGTGATCGGCGCTCCGTACGAAGTCTGGGAGTATCCGGACGGGCGGTTGCAGGCGACGATCGAGGTCCGCGAGAGGATTATCCGCGAGCTGCGGACGTTTCGACCCGACCTCGTCCTGACGCACCGGCAGAACGACTATCATCCCGACCACCGGGCCGTGGGGCAGGCGGTGCAGGATGCTTCGTACCTCGTCACCGTTCCGCCGATCTGCCCCGACGTGCCCATTCTGCGGCGCGACCCCGTCGTGGGGTATCTCCCGGATCTCTTCACGCGCCCGGCGCCGCTGCATGCCGACGTGGTCATCGATGTCTCCAGCCGTATGGAGACGATCGTGCGGATGCTGGCGGCCCACCGCTCACAATTCTTCGAATGGCTCCCTTACAACGAACGCCGGCTCGAAGAGGTACCGGCGGGAGAGTCCGAAAAGCTTGCCTGGCTGCGGCGCTGGTACGAAAGGAAGATCGCGGCGTTTGCCGACCGGTATCGGAGCGCGCTGGTTGCTGAGTACGGTGCCGGGCGCGGAGAGGCGATTGAGTTCTGTGAGGTGTTCGAGATCAGCGAATACGCCGCCCCGCTGGATGAGGCCGCACGGCGGCGGTTGTTCTGGTTTCTGCCGGGGTCGCAATAGGATGACGAGTGCCCGGCAAACCACGTGACGCGATCCCCCCTGCCTCCCCCTTGCTTAGGGGAGGGAGAAGCCGCTTGGCCAAGCGCACGCTTCTCAATTTCATCATCCTGTTTTCCTCCATCTTCCATCTTCTCCCTCCCCCCTCCGGCCCTCTATAATGGTTTCTTGAGAATATCGGAGAACCGTTTACTGATCCGGTTTCCAATCCGGGGAATGCGATGGAGAGTCAAACCAGAGCGGCTGGCGTGCAGAAACGCGAGCCGCGAATGACCGAGGCCTGCACGGGGCTGCTCAATGCCTTGCGGCAGAAAACGGCGAAAGTCGGCGTGATCGGCCTGGGCTACGTGGGGCTCCCCCTGGCGAACCTGTTTCACCAGAAAGGGTTTCAGGTGTTCGG
>JBLMWR010000581.1:0-4655 GCA_050257335.1 Deltaproteobacteria bacterium
TTGCGGATTGCTCGAACGTCCCCACCCGCTGGCCGCCCCCCAGCGCCAGATGCTCCCAGTGAAACGTATCCAGGTCCGTCCAGACCATGCGACGCGTCGTTCCTTCCAGCCCGCTCATGTCGACAGACAGCCGTCCCCCGCGCGTGGCGCCGAGCGTCCCCGGGGCCGATTCCGGATTGTACAGCGCGACGGCTCCCCGAGTCCGAACGTCGTCCGTGCCGGCGATGGCCTCCGTGAACGCCACCGCGGCGGCTGTCGCCGATATGGTGTGTCGGTTCAGGCCCCCGATAACGAGCAGAGCGACCGCGACGCAGACTGCCAGACCGGAGCTGATCCAACCGAGATACTCGAGCGCGCCGCGGCGAAGCAGCCAGAGTCCCAGAACGACGACGGCCGCGACGACTCCCGCGAGAAGACTCGCGATCAGCCACCGCGGGGGAATCGAATACCCGATGTATTCGACAGTCTGCGGTTCGAAGATTTGCGAAATCTTCAAGGGAGCAGCGGGCAGCACCAGGAACGCTTTCGCAATCTCGGCCATCGGCGGCAGCAGGACGAAACGCCCCCCGGTCGGCGAGGACCTGTCGTCTTCTGCCGTGCGCAGCCGCATCCATCCTCGCGGCCCCAGCGTCGTCACCAGGATTTTTCCGGCGCCGAGCGGCTTCCAGAGAGCCGCCGGCCACCCGTTGACCGTATAGGTCACGTTTGCGCCGGTCGCCACGACGCGCACCAGATCGACCGGCTGTTCGTGTTCCGACTCGACGGGCGTGGAGAATCTCTCTTTCGCCACCGCTTCGATGCGAACCGACGTCAGGCCCACGCGGTCGACCACCTCGCACAGAAATTCGTCGCCCAGAATTCGTTCCAGAAACCGGGGATCGACGCGATCGAGCATGACCCACAGACGTCCCCCGCCGTGCACCCAGCGGCGAATGGCGGCCAGTCCCGCCGGATCGTCCAGCGCCCGGCTGTCCGCCACAACGAGCTGGTGCAGCGACTGCAGGCTGACGTCATCGGGCGCATAATTGCGGTCCTCTAAACGGGCCAGCCTTGTGCTTTTTCGGTCGCTGAGGCGCGCGGCAACCGCGAGGTCATACGCGGCGCTTTTGTCCACCTCGGGGAGAAAGCTTTCGCCGAGATGGTCGATCAATCCGGTGATCGGAGTTTCGAGCTGCGCTGGAAGGATGCCCGAATGCAGAATCTGCCCGGTGTCGTCACGAGCCGCCACCACATTCGTGGCCGCGGCATCGAGAACCAGCGAATGAAACTCAAATCTGTCCCTGGCTTCCGGAGCCAGATCGGGAGAAAGCAACGGTTGCCCGATGCGCAGCCGCGAGCGCGCCGGCAGCCAGATTCGCCTGCCGAACTGCAGAGTCGCGTGACCGTCAAAATACGTCGTGCTCAGCAGCTCGTGCGGCTGCTGCAGCGGGTTCGTGACCTCGAGGTTCAGAATTCCCCATTTCCCGGGGACATACGTGTTCACCCCGCCCGAGGCGGCATGAATCGCCGAATACTCGACTTGCGGCCCCTTGACGTCGTCCGCCGCGGCGGCCGTGGCCCCCGGCCACCACGCGGCAGCGGCCGCGAGGATGAATCCCGCCAGAAACCGAAATGGGAATGCTCTGGAAAGACAGACGGGCATGAAGATTCGGATTCCCGCGCGTCAGCAGGTTAAGGGCAAGTTTCCAAACGATTGAAACCAGTGTACTGCGAACGTCCCGCAGTATCCACCGGTCCACGCCGTCCAGGGGGAGGGACTGAACTTGCGGCCACCCATCCCCGCACTTGTCTGATCGCGACGATGCTCGGTAATCTGGAGTGCAAGGCAACCAGGACATCGCACGACATGACACCGGGATTCGCAACGCTGGCGACACGCAATCGGCAGCCCGAGCTGATGGACCAGCCGGGACTCGACGAGGGCCTCCACGGCCAGGCCCTCCGCGGCCTGGCGTGGATCAACTGGATCAGCAACACCAGCCTCATGATCTGGCGGCAGATCCACAAACTCGCGCGCGAGCCCGATTCTCCCAGGCCGCTTCGCATTCTCGACGTCGCGTGCGGCGGAGGGGATGTGGCGCAGAGGCTGGCGCGGCGGGCACAGCGCGCGGGAATTGCGGCGCATGTCGATGGCTGCGACATCAACCCCGTCGCCATCGCCCATGCCCGCGCAGCCGCCCCCCGCTGGCGAACCGCCAATGTCTCGTTCTTCCAGCATGATGCGCTCCGTGACCCTCTGCCCGAAGGATACGACGTTGTGACGAGTTCCCTCTTCCTGCATCATCTCGACGACGCGGATGCCGAGCGAATGCTGCGCGCGATGGCTTCCGGGGCCTCGCGCCTGGTGGTGAACAGCGACTTGCGACGGAGCAGGCTGGGATACGCTCTGGCATGCGTGGCGGGCCGGATCCTCACCCGCTCCCCCATCGTCCACGTCGATGGACCGCTGTCGGTGGCCGCGGCGTTCACCGTCGACGAGGCGCGCGACCTGGCGGCACGAGCCGGGATGACAGGAGTCTCGTTCATTCGTTATTTTCCCGAGCGTTATCTGCTCGTCTGGAGAAAGCCCTTGTGATCGCCCCCACGGCCACGCTCGATGCGGCCGCCGCGCACGTCTGGGATGCGCTGGTGGTGGGAGCGGGCCCGGCCGGAGCGCTCGCGGCGCGGCAGGCGGCGCTCGCCGGGAAACGGGTGCTGCTCGTCGATTCCAGAAGCTTTCCACGGGCCAAGGTGTGCGGCGCCTGCCTCAACGGCCAGGCGCTGGCGGTCCTGAAATCCGTCGGGCTTGGGACCCTTTCCCAATCGCTCGGCGGCGTTCCGCTCGACCGGTTCGACGTCCGCAGCCAGGGCCGCGGCGTGCAGGTCGCGCTCCCCGAAGGAATCGCCGTGTCGCGATTGTGTTTCGACGCGGCACTCGTCCAGGCGGCCGTTGCGGCCGACACCGCCTTTCTACCCGAAACCTTCGCCTCGCTGGGCGACATCGCCGGTACCGGCGGCAACGAGTGCCGGATCGTCACGTTGCGCTATCGGGATGGATCGCCGGTCGAAACGCGGGCCCGGGTGGTGCTGGCGGCGGACGGGCTGGCGCACGCGAGTCTGCGCGAACACGAAGAGTTTTCGAGCCGGGTCGCCGCCGGCTCGCGAATTGGACTGGGGGGACAGGTTTCGGATTACCCGATCGAATACGGACCGGGGACGATCTTCATGGCCGTCAGCCGGCACGGTTATGCCGGCCTGGTGCGCGTGGAAGACCGGCTGCTCAACGTCGCCGCGGCCGTGGCGCCCGATTTCGTGAGAGGGGCCGGGGGGCCTCCCCAGGCGCTGGCGGCCGTTCTTCACGAGGCCGGATTTCCGCCGATCCCCGCACTCGCCGCGGCCGACTGGCACGGAACACTTCCCCTCACGCGGCGCACGCACCGCACTGCCGCCCGGCGCATCCTGCTTCTGGGAGACGCCGCCGGCTATGTCGAACCATTTACCGGCGAAGGGATGGCGTGGGCCTTCGCCGCGGCCGCCGCGTCCACGCCGTTCGTCGAGCGTGGTCTCGCGAACTGGGACGTCGCGCTCGAAGACGACTGGCACGCGACGCTGCGGCGGCTCGTCCTCCGCCGTCAGCGCTGGTGCCGCGCGCTGGCCTGGGCCCTCCGCCATCCGCTGGCGATCCGCCTCGTAATGGGGACCGTGTCGCTGGTCCCGTCGCTGGCCGCCCCAATCGTGCGCGGCCTGAACAAGCCCCCTGTTCGCAGTCCCGCCTTCAGGCGGCCCGTTTCGTCCTAGTGCTTTGTCAAAGATAAATGTCGGGTTGTAGCCACGCTCGCCAGAGCGTGGGAATGCATCGAATACAGACTCATCCCCCACGCTCTGGCGAGCGTGGCCACCCGAAAATCAAGGTTTGACAAAGCACTGGTTCATAGTACCACCTTCGGGCTGCCCGTCCTGTCTTGACACGCGACCGCGTCGTTCAGTGAAATTCCAGTGCAGGTAATACCCGCGCCACCTTCATGCGCCGAGCTTCCGTCTCGGGCTTCATACGAACCGGGACGGCTCCGCTTTAAGTCGGGACGACAAAGTCGGCGCGGTCGTCACGCGCGGGCCTGGAAGCCCATGCTGCGGGCGTCTCGCACCCGTCCCAGCGGCCCCAGCAGCATGCCGGGATAGCCCGGGACTTCCGCCAGGTAACGGCGATAAGGCTCGCCGATGTAATAGAGCAGCCGGCGGTCCTTGAGGTAGCTGCCGACGAAGACGTAAATCGTCCACACGGCCGTCAGAATCGCCCGATCGGTGGTCATCACCGGCGTGAACCAGACCAGTCCCAGAAAGCTGAGATAGGAGGGGTGCCGCATGATGCGGAACACGCCGCGGGGTTTGAAGGGGCGCGGCGGGATGGGGCGCCCCCGCACCCAGTGCCACCAGTTCGTGAACCCCGTCTGGTAGCCGATGCCGTTCAGAAAGAAGCTGTAGAACAGCAGCACCCACGAACCGTACCAGCCGGCGTCGATCGCGATCCGCGCCGGCCCGGTGATTCGCCACCACGCCACGGGGCTCGCCTGCCAGAAGGCCATCGTCAGCCACAGGCCGGCGGTCGTCGCCGTGCAGAAAAAAAGGCCGTAGAATGCGGGGCTGATCCACTCACTGAGCCGTTCGCGGACCGCCGG
>JBLMWR010000582.1:0-7354 GCA_050257335.1 Deltaproteobacteria bacterium
CTGGAGCTGCCGGAACGATTGAGCCCCGACCGCCTTTTGTAGTGAAGACCTTGGGGGTAGAATGTTAAAATTCCGCCGGAATTTGAACGACGCAGCCAGTGGGTGCGCAACCTAGGTTAGCAAGGGGGGGCAGGGGGGGCGGATGGCGCGTCTCCCGGGATTCGGGACTGTCATGGACCCGCGACCAAACGCTACACGCTTCGGCATTTCTTCGCGAACATCGCGGCCGGGACGTTGCGGAAAGTTGATGAATAGACCGTAAGTCCCGCTCGAAGAACCAGGCAGAACCCGGGCGTCGTCCCCTTTGCCAGCCCCCTCCCGCCACGGTAGAAATGAGGGATGGACGAGCCAGACGACCGCCCGTTGACCGGCATCACAAACGGCGCTGCAATCGCCAGAGAATCGTCAGACGACGGAACTGAGCAGGTTAGAAACCTGCTTCACGGGGGCGCACCGCAGCCGGCGTGTCGACGGTGTAACGGGCATCTCGAGCTGAGTTTGCCCCTCCCGCTCCGGCCCGATGCAACTCACGCCAGCGGCGGCACAAATCGGCGGCGGCCGCGCGCCACGCCGGGAATTTGAACTCGAACCCCGATTCCAGCAGTCGCCGGGGCACGACGCGCCGGCTCTTGAGGATCAGCTCCGACTCGCTGCGCATCAGGAACGTCCCGATCTCCAGCATCCATTCCGTCGCAGGCAGACCGATCCGAATTCCCCACGCCTCGCGGAGAATCCGCATGAACTCGGCGTTCGGCAATGGATGCGGCGCGGTCAGGTTGATCGGTCCCTCCATTTCATCATGGTCGATCAGCCAGTAAAGAGCCCGGACGAAATCCCATTCGTGAATCCACGACATGTGCTGCCGGCCATTTCCGTGCCGGCCGCCGAGACCGTGGCGAACCAGGCCCAACAGGACATCAAACACGCCCCCCCGATCCGGGCTCATCGTCATGGCCGAGCGGAGCAGGACGAGCCGAGTGCGAGGAGAAATTGCCTCGAGGGCGGCCCGTTCCCACGCCGTCGCCACGTCGATGCTGAACCGCCAGGTGTCGGGGACGTTATCTTCCGTCCCTCCCGGAATTCCCGTCGCCTCGTCATTAGCCGCCTCATACCGATGGCAATAAATCGTCGCCGTGCTCGCCTGCAGCCACACCCGCGGCGGCCGCGCCGCCCGCGCGATGGCCTCGCCCACGACCCGCGTCGAGCGCACGCGCGAATCCATGATCAGACGGCGATTTTGCGGGGTGTAGCGGCAATTGACGCTTCGCCCGGCAAGATTGACGACCGCGTCGGCTCCGTCAATTTCCGTCGCCCAGTCACCGAGTGTCTCGGCGTCCCATGCAACCACCGGGGCGGGCCCGTTTCCCGGTCGCCGGCTGAGAATCACAACCTCGTGCCCATCCGCAAGAAAGGCCCGCGAGAGGATCTTTCCGATCTGCCCGGTCCCGCCGGCGATGACGATTTTCATTGTTTCCCCTCTCGCTGTGGCGTCGAATCATCGGAAAGAATTCTGTCGCCGGACTTTGCAGACGCAACGTCGATTGCCTCACCGAAAAGGCGAACCGCAACAGTGAAAAGGGATTAACAGGCAGGCCGGGCGATCGCAGCTCAGGCGCGCTCGCCCTTTCGTAATACAAACGTTTCAGAGCTGCGCGGCCCGCGAAGAATTCTCGGGTGCTATATGTTCCCCTCGAGCGCCATCTGGTGGAAGCAGTGAGTGATCTTTTCCTGGTTCTTCAACAGCCAGTCGATTCCCGGTTCGTGGTTCAACGCTTTGCGGATGGCTTTCGCGGTCGCGGCGCGGTGGGTCTCGAAGAGGATGTTGAAATCGATTTTCTCTTCGACCACGCTCGGATCGAGCCAGACCGAGACTATGATCCCCAAGTCGTTGGCCTTGTCTTTGGAGATGTCTCCGGCGCGGACGGCATCGAGCACGCCATTGGCGATCGCCGCCTGCACCGTCCCCATCAGGATGTTGGTGTATTTCGTGTTGTTGACGGTCACCTTGCTGACCATCAGCGTCACCGGACGCACCTGGACGTCGCAGTTGAGAATCGCGAAGACCCGTGAGTGCCCCTTGATCTGGTCTCCCAGCAGGCCGGCGATGGCGTTGCCAACCGGCCCGTCGAGATCGCCGATGACGACTTCCGGCTCGGCAGCCGACCAGGCCGGTTCGGCTTCGACGAGCGCCTCACCCGTCCGCAGGATGATCCGCTCGAGCTGCTTCTTCTTTTTCTTGCCCGATTTTTTCGCCATTTCGTCTGGTCCTCAAGTGTTCGTGGGATGCCGTATCTGCTGTTTCACCCGTTCGCCAGCGCACCGCACTTGGCTGCGCCTCGCGGCTAAACACATGCTTCTATCCTCCATCTTCGATCCCCTCAGATCCCCTCGCCGACGTTTTTGTGCGGAAACCGCTGATCCATTTCCAGGGCCGGCGCCTCGACCGCCGGACGGCCGACGATCCGTGCCGGAATTCCGGCGACCGTGCAATGGGGCGGCACAGGGTCGAGGACAACGCTGCTGGCGGCGATTTTGGCCCCGGTGCCGATCTCGATGTTTCCCAGAATGCTGGCCCCCGCCCCGATCAGCACCCCCTGGCGGACCTTGGGGTGCCGGTCGCCGGTTTCCTTTCCGGTTCCCCCCAGCGTGACGCCGTGGAGCATCGAGACGTTATCTTCGACGACGGCCGTTTCGCCGACGACGACGCCCGTGGCGTGGTCGAGCAAAACGCCCGAGCCGATGCGGGCGGCGGGATGAATATCGACGCCGAAGACTTCGGAGATCCGGTTCTGCAGGTGCACGGCCAGCAATTGCCGCTGCTGGTTCCAGAGCCCGTGGGCGACGCGGTACGCCTGCAGGGCGAGAAATCCCTTGAAATACAGGAACGGCGCGAGGAACCCGCGCGAGGCGGGGTCGCGGTCGCGGATGGCCTGCAGGTCGTTGCGAATCGCCTGGCCGATCGCGGGGGAGGCGTCGAAGGCCTGGTCGATCAGGGCCCGCAGGATCATCGGGTAGACGTATTCCGTCCCCAGCCTGGACGAGAGGTGCAGGCTGAGCGATTCCTCCAGCCGCCGGCACTTCAGGATCGTCTCTTTAAGGAATTTCCGCAGGATCGGATCCCGTTCGTCTTCCGACCACGCCTCGGCGCGTATGGCCGTCCAGATCGGGTCGCTCGGCTGCTGTGAAGCGGGGTCGGGCATCAGAATTCATCCTCGATTGTTTGTGAACACCCAGGAACTGGATCCGGAATCGTCAGTGTAGGGAAAACCCTTGCCAAGTGCCATTGCCGGATTTGAGCCCATTCGCCCGGGGAGAAATCGCCGGATGCAACGGGATGACGGGAGTTGAACCGCTGACTTCCTGACGCGGCGTTACGAGAATTTCCGGCGAAAACGGCCTGCTGTGCCCCTCAATCGACATACACGAACTCGTTCGCGTTCATGAGGGCGTGGCAGAAGTCGGTGACGGCGGCGGCGAGGGGAGGGTCGAGGAATTTGGGAAAACTGCGCGGAAGGAGCAGCGGGCGGTTCGGGCGACGTTCAGATTCGATGAGCGATTGCTGGCGGGAGATGAACCGCTCTGCGGCGGCGCTTTCGTCCTCCGTGGGTGCCCGGCCGAAGGCCAGCGTGTAGGCCGACCGGATCAGAGGAGGCAGGTCGCCATGAGGGTTTTCCTCAAGGAGCCGGCCGGCGAACGACTGGGCGTACCTGAGGACCAGATCGCTGTTGAGAAGCATCAGGGCCTGCGGGGCGACGGTGGTTTGCGATCGGCGGGCGCAGCTTTCGTGCATGTCGGGGAGATCAAAGGCCTCCAGCAGCGGATAGGGGAGATTGCGCTTCGCGTGGATATAGACCGAACGCCGCGCGCAATCGCCGGGATTGGCCGAGACCTTCCAGGCTTCGCGTTTGCTGAAATCGGGAGGCAACTCGGGATAGACGCTGGGGCCGTATGTCGCGGCATCGAGGAGGCCGGCAACCGATAACAACGAGTCGCGGATCGATTCGGCGGTCAGGCGCTGGCGGTCGAAATGCCAGTAGAGCTGATTGCCGGGATCGAGTTCGTCGCCGGGCGCGCGGCCGTCCGCGGCAGCCTGCGGCGTCGCCGACTGGCGGTAGGCGGTGGAGGTCAGGAGCAGGCGGTGGAGGGACTTGAGGGACCACGGCCCATCGGCGATTTGTCCGGGCGTGGGATCGGGATTGACAGCTTCCCCCGACTCCCCCGGCCCCGCCTTGCCAAGGGGGGGAGGTGCCGATGGCGCGCGCGACCCCAAATTCCGAAGGGAGGGATTCACGAACTCGGCGGCGAGCCAGTCGACAAGGGCGGGGTGGGTGGGGGGCGGAGTCTGGGTGCCGAAATCGTTGGCGTTGGCCACGAGGCCGCGGCCGAAATGTCCCTGCCAGACACGGTTGACAATGACGCGCGACGGAAGAGGATTGGCGGGATCGGTGAGCCAGCGCGCGAGGGCCGTGCGGCGGCCGGAAGTGCGCGCGTGCGGAGGGACGACTTTGGCATCGCCACCCCCCGCCGGATACAGGATCGACAGGAAACCCGGAGATACATTTTCCAGAGGCTTGTCGTAGCTTCCGCCGGCAAGCCGGTGCGTGGCGGGAGGATCAACAGTCAATTCTTCGACGATCATTCCCGTGATGTCGGATGGCGGCTGCGGCTTTCTTTTCTTCCATTCCTCCAGTTGCGATTGCAGCTCGGCCCGCCGCTTCTTCTGCTCATCCGAGAGAGCCGCTGTCACCGCTGCTTCCTTGATTTCCATCTGCCGCTCCGACCAGAAGGCGAGCTGCCTCTGATAAGCCGTGCGGTTCATGGGGTCGGTGTCGACGGCGTCGAGAACAACTGCCGGGAATTTCATCCGCCGGTCGCCGGCGGCTTTAACGCGCGCGCCGTGTTCGAGGCGGTGCAATTCGTCGCGCAGCGCGGCCGTCTGTTCGCGCCAGCGGTCGAGCTTCTGGTTGTATTCAGAGAGCTGCTCGCGCGTACCGACCGCGGCCCGGTCGCCGCGAAGAATCCCCGAAAAAAACGCCTGGAGCCGGTAGAAATCCTTCTGTGGCAGCGGGTCGAACTTGTGATCGTGACATTGGGCGCAGCCGATTGACAGGCCGAGGAAGACCGCTCCGACGTTGGCGGTCAGGTCGTTGAGCGAAACCTGGCGGGCCAGGAGAACGTTCGAGGCGTTGCTCTCGTCGGGCCAGAGGAGGACGTACCCGGTGGCGAGGGCCGCCTGGGGATCGTCGGGGAACATCTCGTCGCCGGCGATCTGCTCCTGCACGAAACGGTCGTAGGGAGTGTCGTCATTCAGGGCCCGGATCACGTAATCGCGGTATTTCCACGCGAGGGGTCGGAGCGGGTCGGCGTTGTAGCCGGCCGTCTCGGCGTAGCGCACGATGTCGAGCCAGTACCGGCCCCAGTGCTCGCCATAGTGCGGGCTTTCCAGAAGCCGGTCGACGAGCCGTTCGTAGGCGTCGGGGGCATCGTCCGCCAGAAAATCGGCTATTTCCTGCGGCGTGGGGGGGAGGCCGAGGAGATCGAAATTGACGCGGCGGAGCAGCTCGCGCTTGCTCGCCGGCGGCGAAAACGAAAGCCCCTGTTCCTCGAGCCGGGCGAGCAAAAAGGCGTCCACGGGATTCCGCACGAGCTCCTGATGACGCACGGCGGGAACCGCGGGACGCGTCACCGGCTGGAAGGCCCAGTGACGCGATTCGTCGCCGGCGGCGCCGTCGCCGCGGACGCACTGAGCCGTCGCCATCAACGTAACGATCAATGCGGCACCAACGTGCTGCACTCTGGTCATGGTATCGTCGTCGCGCCGGTGCTTCATTGAGAATCGCCCCGAATTCGGATTGGGATCATTATAACCATCCGGCCGGTGTGGGCGAAACGATAGACGCGAGTCAGCCGTTCCAGCCCATCCTGCGGTCCGGCGGCTTGACCGGGATTCTGAGGAGGCGTACAAGAAGGGTTGCACTTCCGGGTGGGCACCCGCGTTCTACATCTCAGCTGGGGGATGAAATCATGTCTGGGTCATTGCGACGCGATGGTGGCGTTTACGACAGAAGCAAACTACGAACGGTGCATCTGGTGCCGCTCACGGCATTCGACGCCGCAGGAAAGCTGGCGCTCGAGGTGCAGTCGCGGCACACCGCGCGGATGTATGCTGCCGGCATCCGGGTTTTTCTCCCGGCGGCCGGGACGAGCGAGTTTCACAGCCTCTCGGCGGACGAGATCGTGGCGCTGGTCAAAGTCACGCGTGAATCGACCGGTGCCGACGCGCAGATTTTCGCCCCGGTCGGCCTGCAGGTGCAGCATGCAATCGACGTAGGGCTGCGCTCGCTGGAAGCGGGGGCGACGGGGGTCATGTTCATGCCCTTTGCCCATCCTTACCTGTGCAACGCGGGGGCACGCGACTACTACCGGCAGGTGATCGACCGCCTGCGCTGTCCGATGCTGGTGTACAAGAAGAGTCCGATTCCCGGCGACCAGTTGCTGTTGGAACTGGCCGGCGATCCGCACGTCGTGGGAATCAAATACGCCGAAAACAATCTGCACGATTTCCGCAAGGTGGTCCTCGAGGACCGGGGCCGGATCGAATGGCTGTGCGGGTCGGCGGAGCGGTTCGCCCCGTATTACATGCTGGCGGGGGCCGGCGGCTACACGACCGGCGCCGGGAATATCTGCCCGCATCTGACGCTGGCGATGCACGCCGCATTCGCAGCCGGTGAATTCATCGAGGGGATGCGGTGGCAGAAGCTGATCCTTCCGATCGAAGATTTCCGGGCCCGCGAGGGGGACAGCTACAACATCAGTATGCTGAAATACGCCATGCGGCGGCTCGGCGCCGACTTCGGCTCACCGCGGGCTCCGCAGCGGCAGCTCTCCACGCAGGAGCGGGGGGCCATCGACGACCTCCTCGCCCCGATTCTCGCCGCCGAACGGGAATTGCAGGAAGAGGAAATGAATGTGGGCCTGGCGACGGAAGTGTAGCAGGCGCTTCCAGGCCCGTGCGTAGATTTCGACCGGACAGCGTGGCGAACATGCTTCTTGCCGGGCCATCCAGGATCGATTGTGAGTGCCGGACGACCTGAGAAGGTCGTCCTGAAGACGTGTTTGGCGCCGGCCGCGCAATGCTTACCGATGCGCCACGCCGTACGACCGGCGAACCGCGGCCTCGAGGCCGCCGTGGTCGCGCAGATGATCTCCCAGCCGGGCCCATTCGACGACAAACTCATCGTCGGCTTCTTCGGCGCTCGAATAGCGGCCGACTTGCCAGCGAACCAGATCCTGCAGACGGATCGAAAGCCGCTGCTTCGCCTGCCGGAAATGGGCCTCTGCCGCGGCGGGCGTC
>JBLMWR010000583.1:0-2621 GCA_050257335.1 Deltaproteobacteria bacterium
GCTGAGCTGTCATGCTGCACCGTCGCGACGCCATGCTGCGCCTGGGTCAATTCGGCCTCGGCGCCCTGACGTTGCCGCAGCTTTTGCAGGCGGAGCGTCTGCAAGCTGCCAGCAAAGCCTCCGGGCGGCGTCCCGGTCCCCCGGCCAGGTCGTGCATCCTCATCTACCTCTGGGGTGGGCCGCCGCAACAGGACCTGTGGGACATGAAGCCTCATTCTCCCACTGCCATGCGGAGCCACTTCAAGCCGATCCCCACCGCTGCGCCGGGGATCGAAGTCTGCGAGCATCTCCCGAATTTCGCCCGGCATGCCGACAAGGTGGCGATTGTTCGATCGCTGAGTCACGACAGCAACAATCACGAGCCGAGCGTTTACCGGACATTAACCGGCCGCGTCAACAACACGCTTGTCGTCCCGCGGAATCAGCGCACCCGCCTCGACGGCCCGAACGTGGGCGCGATCGTCTCCGCGTTTTCGGAACCGGGCGTGCTTCCCGCCGCCGTGACCATTCCCCGGCCGATCGGCCACAGCGGCGTGACGTATGCCGGCACGCACGCGGGATGGCTGGGGACCAGGCACGACCCGATGGAAATCGCCGCGGCGGCCGGCGGAAGCACCGAAAAACCCACCCATTCCATGGCCCTTCCCGAGGACCTCAGCAACACGCGCCTCTTGGCCCGGCAGGGACTGGTCCGCACGATCGACCAGATCGACCGCCGCTTCGAGCACCTGGCCGCCTCGCGGAGCATCGGCGATTACCGCGAACAGGCGGTCCGCATGCTCTCGTCAACCGTCGCGCAAAACGCCTTCAACCTCGACAAGGAAGATCCCCGCACGCGCGACAGGTACGGCCGCAACGAATGGGGCGAATCGATGCTGCTGGCCCGCCGGCTCGTCGAGGCCGGAGTGCGGCTGGTGACGGTTTCGTGGATGTACGTCCCGCCAAACGGCGCGGTTTCCAACGTGTGGGACAATCACGCCGGGACATACATGCTGACCCAGCCCTACTGTCTCAAGTCGCTGGATCCCGGCTATGCGGCGCTCTTGGAGGATCTTTCCGACCGGGGGCTGCTGAGCGAGACGCTGGTCGCCATGTACGGCGAGTTCGGCCGCACGCCCCTCTTGAACGCAACCCAGGGGCGCGATCACTGGGGGATGGTCCAGTCGGCGGTCCTCGCGGGGGGCGGAATTCGGGGCGGCCAGGTCTACGGCAGCAGCGACAAGGACGCCGCCTACCCCGCCTCCAATCCCGTCTCGCCGGAAGACATGCTGGCCACGATTTATTACAGCCTGGGAGTCGATCCCCGGGCCGAGTTGCGCGACCCGCTGGGCCGCCCGCACCGAGTCGCGGAAGGCACGCCGGTCACGGCGCTGTTTTAGCCTCGGGCTGGCGTGAAGAAGCACGTCCCCCGTCTTCAGGCGTGAGCGTGAGCTACGCCACCGTCCAGGCGATTGGAACCGACCGGCTCCGGCATCCACGAGGGAATCCCGATCAGATAGGTGATCGGCAGCGGATAGCGCCACCCGTAAACGGTCCCGACCATCCACAGGAAACCTTCGGGAGCGGCAGCCCGCCCCATTTCGAGAAGCTCGGCAGGCCGGTAACTTCTCAGACACGAGACCACGCCGTCCAGAGTGGCGACCACGGGAAGAGCGGGGACGAGGAACGTGAGCAGCCATCGCAGCGCACGGTGCGGCGGATATCGCAGCGCCAGCAGCCAGACCATGAGCGGAGTCGCGAGGAGGAAGAGGCCCGTCGCAAACACTGACCGGCTGGTAAATTCGAAGACCGCGATCGGCTGCCGGACGGCGGCCGCGTCGCCGAGCATGGCCTCGACTTCATCCCGTCGAAACTGGTGCATCGACGTAAACAGCGTGCGCAGGCCGCTCAGCGACGGGTCGACGTGCCTGGCGTCGACCGGCTGGGAGTGGTAATCCAGCGGCGTTCGAAGCTGTGCGGCCGCGGCCGCGTTGGGGAACACGTCCGAAAGAGAGATTTTCTCGACGGAAGGCAACTGGTCCCGGTCGGCCCACGCGACCCAGGGCCCGCCCGCTCCCGAGCACAGGTCGACAATCCGTGTCGCGCCCGACATCTTGATGGCCCTTTCGAGCAGGGGGAGAACGGGATCGTAGAGCCGCAAGGCACGGACCAGATTCTTGATGATGTCGGTCAGCCCGTCGCGCAACTCCGCCGGGCACCAGGCTTGCTCGTGCACTTCCAGCAGATGATCTTGACGCTTCATGGTGACGATTCCGCGGTTCACGTCGCAACGGCAGGGTGGGGCGGCCGTCCTGCTGCCGGTCGTCGTCCACCAGCGACCATTTCGCGATTGACGCCCGGCGACGCGGTCGAACCATTCGATCCGCGGTTCTCACTCGGACTGGGGCGGGCCTCCATCCACCACGTCCCGGCTCCGATCAACCGGCTCTGGAGAAAACCGGGGACGATGCAGCCAGACACCGCCCGGAGCCGGGGAAACAGCAGGTCAATTCTCACTGAAAAGAAGTGTGCCGGCCGCGCGTCGGCTACGGCTGAGAATTGGCTGCTGGAGAATACTTCCCGAAGAATCTGCTTTAAATGGTGAATTCGGCGAATTTCGTTCGAAATGTGAAAAATCGGAG
>JBLMWR010000584.1:0-12626 GCA_050257335.1 Deltaproteobacteria bacterium
GGAAACACGGCTCGTGATGTGGTTCTTCCTGGCCGCCCTCATGTATCTCTTCATCTCGATGCTGGGGGGTCTGCTGATGGCCCTGCAGCTCATCCGCTGGAACCCGCTGCAGGGGATCGAGCTGCTTTCGCCGGGCCGCTGGCGGATGATTCACACCAATGCCGTCGCGTATGGTTTTCTGGCCAACGCCTTTCTGGGGGCCCTGCACTGGGCCGTGCCGCGGCTGACGCTCAAGCCGGTCTTCAGCCGCGCGCTCTCCTATCTGATCTTCTTCGCCTGGCAGATCGTCGTTCTGGCGACCGCCGGAGGGCTTCTGCTGGGGGAGGCGCAGGGGCTGGAATGGGGGGAAACCCCGGTCTGGATCGACCCCGTGGCGCAGCTTGGGCTCTTGCTCGTGGCGATCAACTTCCTGGCCCCCATCGTTCGCACGCAGGGGCCGCTGTATGTCACCTTGTGGTACTTCATGGCGGCCTTCGTGTGGACGTTTCTGACGTACGCCATGGGAAACTTCGTCCCGCAGTACGTCGTCAGCGGCACCAGCGCGGGCGCGGTGGGCGGGCTCTTCATCCACGATCTGGTGGGGCTCTTCGTCACGCCGCTCGGCTGGGGCCTGATGTACTACTTCGTCCCGATCCTGCTCAAAAAGCCGATCTGGAGCCACGGGCTGTCGCTGGTCGGCTTCTGGGGGCTGGCCTTCTTTTATCCACTGCAGGGGATCCACCATTTTCTCTACACGCCGATCCCCATGTTCCTGCAATACGGGGCAATCGTCTCGACCATCGCCGTGGAGATGGTCGTGCTGACGGTCATCATCAACTTCTTCGGGACGGTTCGCGGCTCGGCAGGAACGGTCATGACGAACCTGCCGCTCCGCTGGTTCTACATCGGGATGGTGTTCTATTTTCTGACCTGCCTGCAATGCGCCTTCCAGGCGACGCTCACGTTCCAGGCGCTCATCCACTTCAGCGACTGGGTCGTCGGCCACGCCCACATGGTGATGTTCGGCGTGTTCAGCATGTGGCTCCTGGGGGTGATGACGTACCTCATCCCGCGGCTTCTGGGGGTGGAATGGTACAGTCGCCGGCTGTGCGAGTGGCATTTCTGGCTGTCGGCCGCGGGGCTCTTCCTGATGGCCAGCGACCTCATCATGCTGGGGGTCTTCCAGGGATTCTGGTGGGCCTCGCTGCAACCCTGGGACGTGTCGATCGAAGGCTCGATGCCGTTCTGGATCTTCCGCGCCTTCACCGGCCTGGCGATGTTCGCGGGCCTCGTCGTCTTTCTCTACAACATTTACAGGACGTGGCAAATCGCCCGCGGCCGGCAACCGGCTGCCGCGGCGGCATGATTCTCATCGGAAGACGCAACCATGTTCGAAAGCAAATCAGGCGTGCTGCTGATCGCCGGGCTCTTCTTCTTCGCCCTGGCCTTCCTCTCGAACGCCGTCGTGCCGATGCTCATGTACAAGCACCTGCCGGAAAAGACGGCGGAACAACTGGTAACCGTCAACGGCAACCTGCGCTACCAGTTCGAAGACCTCGCCCGCCGCTATCCGGACGCGTTCGAGAAGGCTTACGGCAAACAGCCGGCCGACGTCAGGCAGCGCGAAGAGTGGTTCAATGAGAAGTGCGCCGAAGCCCTGAAGGCGGGGCGCAAGGTATACGTCGGAGAGGCGTGCTGGCACTGTCACAGCCAGTTCGTGCGCCCCGTTTCCAACGAAGACCAGCGCTGGGGTCCGGTCGCGCAGACTTGGGAATATCAGAACGAACTGCAGCGGCCGGTGATGTTCGGCACGCGCCGCGTCGGCCCCGATCTGAGCCGCGAAGGAGGGCGGCGGTCGAATGACTGGCACGCCGTGCACTTCTTCCGGCCCCGGCTCGTTTCCGAAGGCTCCCCCATGCCCGAATATCCGTGGTTCTTCGACGGCGCTCCCGACAAGCCGACCGCGCGCGGGCTGGCGCTGATCACCTACGTTCAATGGCTCGGGTCGTGGCACGAGACCTATCCCTATTACGAATCCTACGAGAAATCGCCCGTGATGGACGTCAAATTGCCGAAGTCCGACGCGCCGGCGGCGGAGGCCGAATGACTCCCCCGACAGCGTCCCGGAAACGCCGCAGCGCGATCGTCACCCTGATCTTCGCGGCGGTCGTGCTGCTCCCCAGCCTGTGGGGGTTCAGCGGCAAGTTCGCCGAGTTCATCGCGATTTACCGCGGCGACGTCGACGGCATCTTCGCCATCTCGCCGATCGTCAATTACCTGCTGGCCAGCCTGGGGTTTTTCTGCCTGTTCGGCTGGGCCGCGTTTCAGGGGATGTTCAGCGACATGGAAAAACCGAAAGTCACGTTTCTGGAAACCGAGGCCATGCTGGATCGGCTCCAGTGTAACGGCCAGGAGCAAGTGCAAGAGCATCGAAAGTAGGTCCCGCCTGCCGGGGCGGGACCTGGGCAACCGACGGCGACAGACGAAATCCGCAGATTCCCACTTCCCAAGCGCTGCGGACGTCCCGAGCCAGTTTACAGCGCCAACCCGCGCACGAGGTCCCGCCCGGCAGGCGGGACTTGCAATGACCATGACCCCATCACACGCCACTTGCGACTTTTGCGGACTGCCGCTGGCGGGGTCGCTCTGGACCACGCCGGAGGCGTGCGGTTCGCAGCCCGGCGCGGCGCAATACTGTTGTTTCGGGTGCCGGTTCGCGGCGGCCGTCACGCGCGAGCGGGGTGAAACCGGCGCCATCCGCTGGACGATGACGCGCCTGGGCCTGTCGATTTTCCTGTCGATGAACGTGATGGCGTTCACCATGGCCCTGTGGACAGGCGACGTTTACGGCAGCGACGGGGGCGGGACCCTGGCGGCCTCCCTCTTCGGACTGTTCCGGTACCTGTGCCTCGTCCTTTCACTCCCCGTCCTGATTCTGCTGGGCGGCCCGATCCTCGAAAACGCCTGGCAGGCCCTTCGCCGCGGGGCGCTCTCCACCGATCTGCTGCTGCTCTCGGGGGTCGTGGCGGCATTCGTCTACTCTGCCATTTCCGTCGTCCGCGACCAGGGGCCGATCTATTTCGAGGTGGCCTGCGTCATTCTCGTCATGGTGACGCTGGGGCGCTGGTTCGAGGCCGCGGGCCGGCTTCGCGCCGGGGCGGCGCTCGACGAGCTGCAGCGGCTTCTCCCCGAGACCGTCCGCAGGATTCGCGACGGCGCGGAAGCGAGCGTCGCGACCGCCGAGCTTGCAGTCGGCGATCAGATTCGAGTCCTGCCCGGAGAGCGCTTTCCTGTCGATGGCCGCCTGGTGCGCGGCATGGCAGCGGTCGATGAGCAGATTCTCACGGGGGAAAGCCGGCCTGTGACCCGGCGGCACGGCGACACAGTTTCCGCCGGAACCCTGAATCTCGACGGCGACGTGCTCGTCGAAACGAGCCTTCCCCCCGGCGCCGGAACGCTGCCGCGACTGATCGAGCTGGTGCGCCGGGCGCGCGAGGCCAAAGGCCGTTATCAGGTGCTTGCCGACCGACTTTCGGCGCTCGTCTTTCCGATCGTCACGGCAATCGCGCTCGCGGCGTTTGCGTGGCACTGGCGAGCGTCGGGCCTCGAACAGGGACTCCTGGCCGGGCTGGCTGTGGTCCTGGTGGCCTGTCCCTGCGCCCTGGGGCTGGCGACGCCGCTGGCCGTGTGGGCGGCGCTCGGCGCGGCCGCCCGCCGGCAGGTCCTCTTTCGCAGCGGCGAGGCCCTGGAACGGCTGGCCGAAATCCGCGCGCTGCGCTTCGACAAAACCGGCACGCTGACGACCGGCAATGTGCGCGTGGCCGATTTCATCACCGCCACCGGCGATGATTCGGCATCCCGCACGGCGACGCTGCAGGCCGCCGCCGGGCTGGCGGCTTCTTCCCTGCATCCCTTTTCCCGCGCCATCCTGGCGTTCGCCGGCCCGTCGTGCGCCGCCGATCGCGCCGCTGACGTTCGCCTTTTCTCCGGCCGGGGGATTTCCGGCCGGATCGACGGCGAATCCGATCCCGCCTGTCTCGGAAGTCGGTCGTTCATGAACGAATCGGGACTGACGCTCCCCGATTTGCTTAAAGACGATCTGGAGCGCGGCGAGAACGCGGGACGTTCCGTGACGTATCTCGGGTGGAACGGACAAGTTCGGGGCGCATTCGTTTTTGAAGAGGATCTGCGGGATTCGGCCCCTGCGACACTGACGTGGCTGCAAAAGCAAGGCTACGACGTGGCCGTGCTGACCGGGGACCGCCGCCTGCGTGCCGAGCGGCTGGCGGACGAGCTGCACGTCCCGGTCGTCGCCGAGCTGCTTCCCGAGCAGAAACTGGCGGCGATTCGGGAAGTGCGGGAACGCGTGGGGCCGGTGGCCATGGTGGGGGACGGCATCAATGACGCCCCTGCTCTGGCGGCCAGCGATGTGGGGATCGCTCTCGGCTGCGGGACCGATGTGTCGCGCGACTCGGCCGCCGTGTGCCTGTTGGGGAACGACCTGACGCGGCTCACCTGGGCGATCGAGTTTTCGCGGCATGCCGTACGCGTCCTGCGGCGGAACCTGATCTGGGCGTTCGCCTACAACACCGTCGGCATCGCGCTGGCGGCCACCGGCCGGCTGAACCCCGCGCTGGCGGCCCTGCTGATGGTGGTCAGCAGCGCCCTGGTCATCCGCCGCTCGCTCAGCCTGCAGCGCACCGGTAAGGCAGAAGATCGAGCTGTAATTTCAGATGTGGCGGCGAGCGGAGGGCGGGCACCGGTTCGAAGAGAATTGGTCTCCACCGATGGGGTCAAACCTCCGTTGAGCGACACAAGTTCCGTCGCAAGCGTACCTGCGGTCACGATGGCGACGGAGTAGAGGAGTGGCGGAGTGACTGAGCGAGGGAGTGATTCAGCGCCATTGCGGTGACCCGCACCCTTTCGGATTTCCTTAGGCATTCGGATTTCGTCATGAGACATTTTTAACGACTGCACCATGATCGAGTGGCCACTTATCTTCCTCGGCGGCCTTCTGGGCTCCTCGCACTGCGTGGGGATGTGCGGGGCGTTCGCGCTGACGATCGGCCTGGGAATGCCGTCGGCGGCTGCCAATGCGCGGCGGCAACTGGCGTACTCGCTGGGGCGGATCTTCACGTATTCGTTCGCCGGCGCGGTCGCCGGTTTCGCCGGGATGCGTTTGCAGCGGCTTCCGGTGCAGACGTTCCACGCGCAGACGTTGCTGGCAATCGTCGCCGGGACGCTCTTGATCGTGCAGGGGCTGCACTCCGCCGGGATGTTGCCGATGCTTCGGAAGAAGGCCGCGGGCGGGGGTTACTGTCCGTCACAGAGTCTGTTCCGCTCGTTCCTGACGGCCCCCGGATGGCACAACGCGTTTCTGGCGGGGCTCCTCACCGGCTTTCTGCCGTGCGGGCTCGTTTACGCGTATCTGGTCCTCGCGGCGGGATCCGGCGACATTCTCGTGGGGGCAGCGATCACGGCCCTCTTCGGCGCCGGGACGGTTCCGCTGATGGTCCTCACCGGCGTGGGAACGTCGCTGCTGACGCTCAATGCCCGGCGCTACCTGCTGCGGGCTGCCGCTTTCTGCGTGATCGCGACGGGCGTCCTGACCATCACCCGCGGCGTCGGCTGGGCCCGTCCGTTCGGGGCGACGGGTGAACCGAATTGTCCGTTTTGCGCGTCGGAGGCCGTTGATGTTCAGAGATGAGAAGTGCGATGCGCGTAGCCGCGGAGCGGCGGCATATTTTAGCCGGTGGCTCGCCCCTCCGGGGCTGGGCTTCGTACAACTGAATTGACTGTATCCGCAGCCAGAGGAGAATCTCCGTGCCTGATCCCGAATATCGTTCCGCTGCCGAAGAGCATCGCCGCCACACGTACGTGGGGACCAGGATTCCCTGGTACGTGCGGCTGATGTGGGTCGCCTTCTGGATCTTTGCGATCGCCTACGTCATCCATTATCTGCTGCCGGCGTTGCAGCACGAATTGACGTCGCCGCCGTAAGCGGAGCTATTGATGCGCAGCATGGGCTTCCAGGCCCGTGCGTCGCCCCCTGTTGCTTGTCCGACAGGACCGGACAAGCCGGCTGGGGCCCGATCGAGCTGTCGTGAACTTCCTCGATTGCTGCCGGCCCCAAAAACTGTCAGGATGAACGAGTCGCATTCCATTGATCATGCCGACCTCCCTCGACAACGACGACGAAACGCAGCCCGCGACGCTGACCGGCGCGAAGCCGCAGCCTGCGCGGAGGAAAATGTCGATGGCCCTGATCAACTTCTGGCTCGACGCCGGGCTGCTGGTCTCCATTTCGTTGCTCGGCTGGGTCACGGCGATGCTGCAGATCGTGTTTCCGGTTCCGACCGCCGCGGCGGGGTGGACGCTGTGGGGCCTCACGTACAATCAGTGGCACGACGCGCAGTTCATCGCGCTGTGCGCCTTCGCGCTGCTCGTGCTCGTCCACGTCATGCTGCACTGGACCTGGGTGTGCAGCGTCATCGCCACGCACGTGCTGCGCATCAAGACGCGTCCCGACGAGGGAATGCAGACGATCTACGGCGTGACGACGCTGATCGTGCTCCTGACGATCATCGCCGGCACCATCATCGCCGCGATTCTCACCGTCCACCGCCCGCCGGTGTAGTCAAGTGGGCGATCTTACGCTTCGCGACGCACGGGTCGAGGCATTCATGGCCGAGGTGGTGGTGACGGTCGGCCATCTCGAAATCGTCTCGGCCATCACACGCGGGTCAGCCGACGACATGAGCCTGAAACCCGGCGACAAGGTCGTCGCGATCGTCAAATCGACCGAGGTGATGAATCAGAAGGATTGATGAACGAAAACACCCCGAAAGGGTTTCACACGCACAGCCGCTGGGCTGGATTGTGAAACGCATTCAGCGCAGGTCACCGGCGAGCCCGTGGCGAATTCGATTCGGGCCTAACGATTGTAGATTCAGGACCCCTCTGGGAGAGGGGCTACTTGACGGTGAGTTAATTTAACGGCGGGGACGCTTCTCTTCGACCTGCTGCGTTTACGCGAGCAGCTCTTTGATGACTTTCGCCGGTTCGACGCCGGTGAGGCGCTGATCGAGCCCCTGGTACTTGTACGTGAAGCGCTCGTGGTCGAAGCCCAGAAGGTTCAGGACGGTGGCATGGAAGTCGTGGATGTGGCAGGGGTTGTTCACGATGTTGTACGAGAAATCGTCGGTCTCGCCGTAGATCGTTCCCCCCTTCGATCCGCCACCGGCCATCCACATCGTGAAGCACCGCGGGTGGTGATCGCGGCCGTAGTTCTCTTTGCTGAGGCCACCCTGCGAATAGATCGTCCGGCCGAATTCGCCCCCCCAGATGATGAGCGTGTCGTCGAACATCCCCCGCGCCTTCAGGTCCTGCACCAGGCCCCAGCAGGCCTGATCGACGTCGCGGCACTGGTCGGGAAGCCTCCCGGCGACGTTCGCGTGAGTGTCCCAGTTGTTGTGATAGATCTGCACGAACCGCACGCCGCGCTCGACCATCCGCCGCGCCAGCAGGACAGTATTGGCGAACGTGCCGGGCTTTTTCGCCTCGTCGCCGTAGAGCTGGTACGTCGTCTCGGGTTCTTTGGCGATGTCGGTGAGGTCAGGCACGCTCGACTGCATGCGGAACGCCAGCTCGTACTGCTGGATCCGCGTGTGCGTCTCGGGATCTCCCACCTGCCTGTAGTTGATCTCGTTGAGTGCCTTGAGGCCATCCAGCGTCTTGCGGCGGACTTCGCCCGGCACGCCGGGGGGGTTGTTGATGAACAGAATCGGATCGCCGGCCGTGCGGAACGAAACGCCGGCGTGCTCTCCAGAGAGATATCCCGACGACCAGAGCCGCGCCGAAATCGCCTGCACCTGTTCGGTGTTCGTGGGCCTGGCGACGAGGACCACGAAGGTCGGCAGGTTGTCGTTCAGCGATCCCAGGCCGTACGAAGCCCACGCGCCCAGGCACGGGCGGCCCGTCACCTGGTTGCCGGTCTGCATGTAGGTGATCGCCGGCTCGTGATTGATGGCCTCGGTGTGCATGCTGCGGATGAAGCAGACGTCGTCGACCATCTTCGCCATGTTCGGCAACAGCTCGGTGACCCACATGCCGCACTGGCCGTGCTGCGCGAACTTGTATTTCGACGGCGCGATGGGGAACCGCTTCTGGCCGGAGGTCATGGTCGTCAGCCGCTGCCCCATGCGGACCGAGTCGGGAAGGTCCTTGTCGAACCATTCCTGCATGACGGGCTTGTAGTCGTAAAGATCCATCTGCGGCGGGCCGCCGACCATGTGCAGGTAAATGACGTGCTTCGCCTTCGGGGCAAAATGCGGGCCTGAAGCGCCGCCGGCCGTCTCGGCCGCCGCCGCGCGATTCAAAAGGCCATTCCCCAGCAGCGTTCCCAGGGCCGCCGTGCCGAGGAGGTTCGAGCCCTTCGCGAAGAAGTGGCGACGCGTGATGTTCTGTCTGAATTCGTCGAAAAGGTTCATACAAAAGTCCCCCTTAAAGCTGCGCTCAGTGCAATCGTCTTTAGCCGCCCCGCTCGCGGGGCGCTTTTCGAGACGCGCACTGCAAGCAGTGCGGCTGAACAACGTCGCTATTTATTCAACACTTCATCAAGGTTCATCAGCTCGTTCGCGACCATCGTCCAGGCGGCGAGCGTCGAAACGTCGAGCGCCGCGTCGGCCTTCGACTCGCCCACGGAAATCAGCTTCTTCGCGTCCTCGTGATGCGTGGCGTAGCACTCGAGCAACTCCTTCAGCGAGGCCTGCACGAGCTGGCTTTCGTCGGCGCCGAAGGGCCGGGCCAGCAGCCGCTCGGCGATGTACTTGAGGCGTTCGTCGGTCGTCGCGCCGCCTCTGGTGAGCGCGTTCTGCGCCAGGTGCCGGGCCGCCTCCACGAACGTCGGATCGTTGAGCGTCGCCAGCGCCTGCAGCGGCGTGTTCGTGCGTTCGCGTCGGACGGCGCACACTTCGCGGCTCGGGGCGTTGAAAAGATCGAGCAGGGCCGGCGGGGCGCTCCGCTTCCAGAACGTGTAGAGGCTGCGGCGGTACAGGCTTTCGCCCGTATCGGGCTTGTAGTCGCGGGTGTTGCTGCCGATCATCGCCACGGCTTCCCACACTCCCGGCGGCTGATAGGGCTTGACGCTGGGCCCTCCCAGCTTCCGGACGAGGAGCCCGCTGGAAGCGAGCGCGCAGTCGCGGACCATCTCGCCGTCCATGCGGAACCGCGGGCCGCGCGAGAGGAACCGGTTTTGCGAATCCTTTTCCAGCTTTTCGCGGGTGGCCCCGGCCGCCTGGCGGTAGGTCGCCGATGTGACCAGCAGCTTAAAGAATCGTTTCACGTCCCAGCCGGACTCGCGGAACTCCACCGCCAGCCAGTCGAGCAGCTCGGGATGAGACGGAAGCTCGCCGCTGACGCCGAAGTCTCCCGTCGTGCGGACGATCCCCGTGCCGAAAACCTCCTGCCAGAAGCGGTTGACCGTGACGCGGGCGGTCAGCGGATGTTCCGGACGCAAGAGCCATCGGGCAAAGCCGAGGCGGTTTTTTGGGAAATCGACGGGAAAAGGCGGAAGCGCGGCAGGCGTTTCCGGAGTCACCTGGTCGCGGCGCTTGTCGTATTCGCCGCGGAAGAGGATGTACGCCATCGGCGGCTCGGTTTTTTCCTGCATGACATGGGCGATCGTGCCGGCGGCCTTGATCTTCGCCTGCGCCTCCTGCATCGCCCCCAGCCGCGCCTTCAGCTCGCGCGTGGCCGGGTCGAGATTCGCCTGCCAGTAGTCGAACAGCTCGTTGCGCTCGGCGTCGCTCCGCTGCCCGGCGGGCTTGCCGAAGAGCTGTGCGAGCCGGTCGGATCGGGCGAGGTTCGCCGCTTCGACCGGCGTCAGCGCCCGGGCATAGAGGCGCAGGTTTTCGAGCATCAGGGCGGGCAGCCGCTCGCCGGCGTTTCGCTGGCCGATCTTGAAGGGGACCTCGGTGCGGGTCGTGTCCCTGAGACTGTCGGCCTGCACCTGCATCGGCTGCACCGCGCCATTCAAGTAGATCTTGATCCCGGCGGCTTTCTTCGAGCCGTCGTAGGTGACGGCGACGTGATACCATTCGTTGGTCTTCAGCGGCGTGCCGGCGACCGCCTTGAGAGCATTGTCGGACCAGTTGTTGATGATGTGCATGCCGACGCGGTTGCCCTCGACCCAGATGTCCCAGCCGCGGTAGCCGTTCGTGTTCTTCATGCGGGCCACGACCGAACCGACCAGGTTGTCTTTCGGGAGCCGCACCCAGGCGCTGCACGAGAAGGGCTGATCTCCCTCGAAATCGCCCGCCTCGGGGACCTCGAGCGTGTCCCCCGGTTCGAGCGAGAAAACTTTCGCGTTGTTGCGGCCGTCGGCCCAGTTGAAGCCGGTCGGGATCGCCAGCTCGCGGGCCGCCCCGGCGACCGTGACGTGCACGGCCCGCCCTTCGCCTTCGTTCAGCGGCGCCGAAAGGGTCAGACCCTCGGCGGTGACCAGCTCGTAGGCCGTCGAGGGGGTGACCTGCGCCAGCCACGCCTCGAATTCGGCTTTGCCGGTCTGTTTGCGGGCGTCGATCTGTCCGCGGACGTCGGCCGTCGTCCGCTCGAGCTCGGCCCATTTCTCGCGGTCTTCGTTGCGGGGGACGAACAGGGTGGGAGGCGTGTCCTTGATGTTGCCGTCCATCGCCGCCTGCGTCGTGTTGTTGAAGAACGCCGCCATCGAATAGAAGTCCTTCGTCGTCAGCGGGTCGAACTTGTGGTCGTGGCAGACGGCGCAGCCGGCGGTCAGCCCCAGCCACACCTGCGAGGTCGTCTCGGTGCGGTCTCGGGTATAAAGCACCTGGTACTCTTCGGCGATCGCTCCCCCTTCATTGGTGGTGATGTTGCAGCGGTTGAAGCCCGACGCGACCACCTGGTCGAGTGTGCGGTCAGCGAGCAGGTCGCCGGCGAGCTGCTCGATCGTGAACTGATCGAAGGGCATATTGCGGTTGAAGGCCTTGATCACCCATTCCCGATACGACCAGATCTCGCGGAAGTTGTCGAAGTGAATGCCGTGCGTGTCGGCATAGCGGGCGGCGTCGAGCCAGTACCGGCCGCGATGCTCGCCCCATTCCGGCGCGTCGAGGTAATGATCGACGAGCCGGCCGTAGGCGTCGGGAGACTTGTCGTTGACGAAGGCCTCGACCTCGGCGGGATCGGGAGGGAGCCCGGTCAGATCGAGACTGAGCCGGCGGGCCAGCGTCCGCGGGTCGGCTTCGGGCGCGGGGGCCAGCCCCAGTTCTTCGAGCTTCGCGAGGATGAAATTGTCGATCGGGTTTTTCACCCACGCGGCATTCTTCACCTGCGGGGGCTGCGGACGCTTTGGGGCGATCAGCGACCAGTGCTGCTGGTACTCGGCCCCCTCTTTCACCCACCGCTGCAGCAGCTCTTTTTGAGCCTTCGTCAGCGTCTTTTTCGTCATCGGCGGAGGCATGACTTCCTGTGGGTCGTCGCTCAGAATCCGGCGGATCATCTCGCTTGCCGCGGGATCGCCGGGGACGACGGCATCGGTCTTCGTCGCCTCGTCGCGCCGGTCGAGCCGCAGGTCGGCCTTCCGCGCGGCGCTGTCGGGCCCGTGGCAGGCGAAACAGTTCTCCGCCAGTATCGGCCTGATCGTGCGGTTGTATTCGATCTTGTCGGCGGCGCCGGCCGATGCCGCCCACGTCACGGCGACGATTCCGATGAACAAACAGATGCCCCTCTTCATTTCGTCGCTCCGTTTCTGGCCGCTCCATTGCGCTTGAAGCGGGAATTCTGTCTCTTTGGCGTGGAAACTTCCACCGAGTCGGGGAGCACGCGGGCCCAGTACTTGACGCCCCCCTGCAGATGACGTGACATGGCCCGCAGCGCTTCGCGGCGATTCCCGGCCCTCAGGGCTTCGACGATCGCCAGATGCTCCACCGCCTCGCGCGCCAGCCGCCGGAAGTCGTTGCGTTCCTGTTCCTGCGCATAGGAGACGTCGCGGAAAGCCCGGAACAGCGTCTTCAGCCGGTTCAGCTCGCCGGCCAGAAACCGGTTGCCGCAGGAGTTGGCGATCAGGTCGTGCAGCCGGCTGTCGGTGTCGCGCGAGCGTTCGATGAACCGGACCGGCGCGACATGCTTCGTCCCGGCCAGGCGCTTGAGATCGGCCGCCAGCCGGTCGAGCTCTTCGAGGTCGATCCGCCCGCACGCCAGGCGCACGGCTTCGCATTCAAGCGCGCGCCGCACCTGCATCACTTCGCAGACCTCTTTCGAAGTCACCCGGCGGACGATCGCCCCGCGGTTGGGAAGCAGGTCGATGATGCCGATCCCTGCCAGGGCGATGAAGGCCTCGCGGATCGGCGTATGGCTCACCTTGAACCGGTCGGCCAGCTCCTGTGTCACCAGATGCCGCCCGGCGCTGAGCTGCCCGAGGAAAACATCCGCCAGGAGCTTCTCGACGATCGTCTGGCGCAAGAGGCCATGATCGCTTTTGACAGTCGGCGATTGCTGTGAATTGGGCATGGCAGCGAATGCAACGCCTGGAGGACGCCGCGGTCGGGCGGGACCGTGCGTCTCACCAACAACGCACAGTGGACCGGCTTCCCCAGGGAAGGAAGGCACCTTCACCAAAGCGAGCGGCC